>QHUE01000074.1 GCA_003221825.1 Gemmatimonadota bacterium | reverse complement strand
CCCCAAGGTCATCGCCAGGGGCGCCGGCGGATTCGACGGCGTCGAGGTCGCGGGCACACGGATCCTGGTGTCGAGCTGGACTGACTCCACAGTCTCCGCGTACGAGACCGGGCAGGAAGTGAAGGTGATCACCGGCGTGCCGAGCCCAGCCGATATCGGGTACGACGCAAAACGGAATCGGGTGTTGGTTCCGATTTTTACGGGGAATCGGGTTGAGATCTGGCAGTTGCATTAGCCGCGGGCTCCTGCTGCGTCAGGCAATGCAGCGTGCCGAGCCCCCAGACGAGATCCACGGCATGGATCCCGACGACGGGACGGTCGGGAAACAGCTCGGCAAGCATGCCTAACGCGATGCGATCCTTGGGATCGTTGAACGTCGGCACCAGCACGGCAGCGTTGGCGATGTAGAAATTGGCGTAGCTGGCGGGAAGCCGGACGCCATCGAAGTAGAGGGGGGCGGGCATCGGGAGGTCGATCACTTCGATGCTCGCCCCTTTTTCCAGGTGCATGCCCAGCAGCCGCTCGCGGTTCTCCGCGAGCGGTTTGTAGTTCGCGTCCTTTGGATCTTCCTCGCGACACAGGACGACCGTCCCGGGCTTCACGAAGCGGCACAGATCGTCCACGTGGCCGTGCGTATCGTCCCCGGCAATCCCCTTGCCGAGCCAGAGCGTATTCGTGACGCCGAGCGTGTCCCGGAAGACGTTCTCGATCTCGTAGCGCGACAACCCGGGATTGCGGGTCTGCACTTTCGGGTCGAGCAGGCACTCTTCGGTCGTGAGCAGCGTGCCGCGACCGTTGACGTCGATGCTGCCACCTTCCAATACGACCTTCGCGTCGACGAGCGGGAGCTTGAGCTGCTTTGCCGCGAGCACGGGGACCCTGTCGTCCTTCTTCCAGTCCTTGTACTTGGCCCAGGCGTTGAAATGGAAGCGCGCAATCGCCAGGCCTTTCTCGCCGCGGACGAAGATCGGTCCGAAGTCACGCGTCCAACCACGGTTGGTGGGAAAGCGGAGAAAGTCCACGCGGGCGAGATCCACACCGACCTTCGTGAGTATGCGACTGGCTTGAGTCTGTTGTGCTGCGGAGTCGACCAGAATGCGGACCACTTCGCCCCGCGCGAGCGCGCGGACGATTTCGCCGTACACCCACGGAATCGGAGGGAACTTACCCGGCCAATCGGTGACGTTGTGCGGCCAGCCGATCCAGGTCGCCGCGTGCGGCTCCCACTCTGCGGGTAATCGGTACTCGGTCATCGGTCGTCAGTTCTTACCGATAACCACCGACAACCGATGACTGACGACCGATGACTCAATCAGTGAGAAAACGATGCTCGATACCGCCGTACGCATCCGTGCGTCGGTCTCGCAAAAACGGCCAGTTCCGGCGCACTTCCTCGATCCTCGCCAGATCGACCTGCGCGAGCACTAGTGCCTCGTCCTCAGCGGCCTCCGCGACGATGATGCCGAAGGGATCGCACACAAACGAGTGGCCCCAGAACTCGATCCCCGCTCCCCCTCCCTCGCCGCCGAGGCGCTCGACGCCGACGCGATTCACCGCGGCGACCCAGCAGCCGTTCGCAATCGCGTGACTGCGTTGAATCGTCTTCCACGCGTCGAGCTGCTGCTCGCCGTACTGTGCTTTCTCCGCGGGGTGCCAGCCGATGGCGGTCGGATAGAGCAGGATGTTGGCACCCTGCAGTGCCGTGAGCCGGGCGCCCTCGGGATACCACTGGTCCCAGCAGACCAGTGTGCCGATCGGCCCGACTTTCGTGTCGAACGCGCGAAAGCCAAGGTCGCCGGGCGTGAAGTAGAACTTCTCGTAATAGGCGGGGTCATCGGGGATGTGCATCTTGCGATAAATCCCCTTGACCTTCCCGTCGGCGTCGATGACCGCCGCCGTGTTGTGATACAGCCCGGCCGCCCGGCGCTCGAACAGGGAGGCGATCAGCACGACGCCATTCTCCTTCGCGATCTTGCCAAGCGTCTCGGTCGTCGGTCCCGGGACGGCCTCGGCGAGATCGAACAGCGCGTGGTCTTCCCGCTGCGCGATGTAGGGCGTGCGGAAGAGCTCCGGCAGGCACACGAGGGTCGCGCCCTGCTGTGCGGCTTCGCGAATGCGGGCGACGGCCTTGCCGAGATTCGCTTCCGGGTCGTCGCTCATGCGCATCTGCACGAGCCCGACCTTGAACGTCGACGGGAGCGGTGGAGACATGGACCGTAGAGTACTACGATTGTTCACAGGCTGAAAGCCTGTGCTCGGCCATCAGCGCGCACCCTCTAGGGTGTCGAAATAACCGTGGCAGGTGTCGTTGTTTGATCGACGGTCGCCGTCGCAGGCGGCGCCACCTTGCGAAACAGCGTGCGGTAGGAATCCCACTGTCCCAGAATCATCCGGGCGCGGGCGCTGCCGGTCTTGTGGAAGTGCTGCTGGATCAGCTGGCGCAGCACACGCTCGTCCATCGCGTTGAGCCCGCTGACTGCAACCATCTCCAGGTTACAATGCGATTCGAGCATCCCGCGCTCGTCGAGCACGTACGCGATGCCGTTCGACATGCCCGCGGCAAAGTTCCGGCCCACCGGCCCCAGCACCACGACCATACCGCCGGTCATGTACTCGCAGCAGTGGTCGCCGGCGCCCTCGATCACGGCGATCGCACCGGAGTTACGCACGGCGAACCGGTCGCCCGCGCCCCCGGCCGCGAACAGGCGTCCCGACGTCGCGCCATAGAGCGCGGTGTTCCCAATCAGTGCCCCCGTCGCGTACCCAGCGCCTCGGAAGGGCCTGATTACGATCTCCCCGCCGCACAAACCCTTGCCGACGTGGTCGTTCGCCTCTCCCTCGAGCTGGAGATGCATGCGGGGGAGCGCGAACGCGCCGAAGCTTTGGCCGGCGCTCCCGCGGAACCGCAGCCGCAGCGGGGTTCCTGGCCCCCGGTTGCCGTGCTCACGCGCGAGCTGCCCGGCGATGCGCGCGCCGACCGTGAGATGGTGATTGCCAATCGCGAAGACCCGAGGGCCGGGACTTTTCTGCTCCAGAATCTCGGCGTCGAGCGACACGAGACCGGGACGGACGTTCCGTTCGACGGTGCGCCGGCGCGGCTCTGAGTTGCTGGCCGGTGCCGCGAGCAGCAACGAGAGATCGAGCAGGGCGGCGCGCGGGGTCTCCGGCCGTTCGATGCGCTGCAACAGCTCCACGCGCCCGATCAGGTCGTCCATCCGGCGCACGCCGAGCGATGCCATGATGCGGCGGACGTCTTCGGCGATGAACGTGAAGTAGGCAACGACCTGCTCCGCGGTGCCGCGGAACTTCGCGCGCAGATCCGGCCGCTGCGTGGCGATCCCCGTCGGACAGGAATTCAAGTGACACTGGCGCGCCATGGCGCATCCGAGCGCGACGACAGTAGCGGTCCCGAACCCAAACGATTCGGCGCCCAGCAATGCCGCCATCACGACATCGCGTCCCGTCCGCAGCCCGCCATCGGTCCGGACCTCGATGCGCTCGCGCAGCTTGTTGCGCATCAGAATCGCCTGCGTCTCGGCGAGGCCGACCTCCCAGGGCGAACCGGCGTGCTTGATGGACGACAAGGGCGACGCGCCGGTCCCGCCGTTGTGTCCCGAGATCAGCACGTAGTCGGCGTAGGCCTTCGCGACGCCGGCCGCGACGGTGCCCACACCGGCCTCCGCGACGAGCTTCACGCCCACGCGCGCGGCCGGATTCACCTGCTTGAGATCGTGAATCAGCTGCGCGAGATCTTCGATCGAGTAGATGTCGTGATGCGGTGGCGGCGAAATCAGCGGAATGCCGACCACCGCATGGCGGAGCCGGGCGATGAGGTCGGTGACCTTGTGGCCCGGAAGCTGGCCGCCTTCGCCGGGTTTCGAGCCCTGCGCGATCTTGATCTCGAGCTCGTCCGCGCGGACCAGGTACGCCGTCGTCACGCCGAAGCGGCCGGAGGCGACCTGCTTGATCCGGTTGTCGGCGCGATCGCCGTCCGCGCGCGCGACGTAGGTGGCCGGGTCCTCGCCGCCTTCCCCCGAATTCGACCGCGCGTGTATACGATTCATCGCGATCGCGAGAGTCGCGTGCGCCTCGGGCGACAGCGCGCCGAGCGACATGGCGCTGGAGATAAACCGGCGCCGGATGTCTTCGACAGGCTCGACCTCGTCGAGCGGCACCGGCGTCTGGACGCGGAAATCGAGCAGGTCGCGCGGGCCGGCCGGCGCGCGCGTGCGGGTGCCCTCGATAAAGCCGGCGTATTCGCCGTGCTGCAGCGCACGCACCAGCGGCGGCGACCAGCCATGGTCCTCGCCGTCGCGGCGATAGCGCACGCGCCCGTGATCGGGCAGGACACCCGCGCTGTGATGCCGGGCCAGCACATCCTCGGCGATCTCCGTGAAGCCGATACCGCCGATGACCGAGGCCGTCCCGGTGAAGCAGCGCTCCATTACCTCGGCGCCGAGTCCGATCGCTTCGAAGATCTGCGCGCCGGAGTACGACTGCAGCGTCGAGATGCCCATCTTGGAGAGAATCTTGAGCAGCCCTTTCTCCGCGGCGCTGCGGTATTTCTCCGCGGAGGACTCGACGTCGCGCAGGCACTGCAATGCGAGCCACGGGTGCACCGCCTCGGCGCCGTAGCCGAAGAGCGCCGCCAGATGATGCACATCCCACGCGTCGCCGGCCTCGGCGACGAGCCCGACGCGGATCCGCTGCTTGGCCTGCACCAGGCGTTGATGCACGGCGCCGATGGCGAGCAGCATGGGAATCGGCGCGCGCGCCTTGTCGGCGTCGCGGTCGCTGATGACGAGAATCGTGGCGCCGCGGCGTACCGCCGTCACGGCGTCTCGCGCGAGCGTATCGAGGGCGCGTTCCAGCTCTGCGGGCCCGGCCGCGGCCTCCCACACCGCGCTCAGCGTCGTCAGGTCGGAGCCGCCGGCGCGCCGCACCGCCGCCATTTCCTCCGCCAGGAGCACCGGGTGCTCGATGCGCAGCAGCGTCTTGCCGCCCGGCCGCTGCGCGAGCACGGAGCCGCGCCGGCCGAGGTACATGACGAGCGACATCACCAGCTCCTCACGGAGCGGATCGATCGCCGGGTTGGTGACCTGCGCGAAGCGCTGGCGGAGATAGGCGTACAGGCTCTGCGGCAGCCGGGAGAGCGGCGCGATTGGCGTGTCGTCGCCCATGCTCCAGATCGCATCGCGGCCCTCGGCCGCCATCGGCGCGATGATGTAGCGCAAGTCTTCATGGCTGTAGCCGAACGCATGCTGCCGCGCCGTCAGCTCGTCGGCCGGGAGCGCAGGCCCGAGCGCGGGGACCTCCGCCGGCAGCTGGCGCACGACGCGCGTGGTCCAGCGGCGATACGGGCAACGTTGCGCGACCTCGAGTTTCGCATCGGCGCTGCGGAGCACGACGTTGCGGAGCGTGTCCACGACGAGCACGTCGCCAGGACCGAGCCGGCCGGACTCTACGACGTCCGCGGGATCGAGGTCGACCACCCCGACTTCGGAAGCAGCGACCACGACGTTGTCCCGCGTCACCTTGTAGCGACAGGGCCGCAGGCCGTTGCGGTCCAGCGCCGAGCCCGCGACGACGCCGTCACTGAAGGCGAGCGCGGCCGGGCCGTCCCATGGCTCCATCAACCCGGCGTGATACTCGTAGAAGCTCCGCAAGGCGGGATGCATGTCGGGAACGCGCTCCCACGCCTCGGGGAGCAGCATCATGAGAGCGTGGACCGGATCGCGTCCCGAGCGGACGAGCAGCTCGAACGCATTGTCGAGACTCGCGGAGTCGCTGCCGTCGGCCCAGATGACGGGCTTCAGCAGCTCGACGTCCCGCTCCCACACCGGCGCGGCGAGGGCCGGTTCCCGCGCCAGCATCGCGTTGCGGTTCCCCCACAGCGTGTTGATCTCGCCGTTATGGGCGAGCAGCCGGAAGGGCTGCGCGAGCGGCCAGCTCGGCAGCGTGTTGGTCGAGTACCGCTGGTGGAACACCGCGATGCCGGTCTCGAACAGCGGGGACTGCAGGTCGGCGTAGAAGCCCGGGAGCTCGGTACCGACGAGGAGCGCCTTGTAGACGACTGTGCGGCACGAGAGCGAGCAGGCGAAGACCGGGAGCCCGGCGCTCGCCGCCCGGCGCTCGATCACGCGGCGGGCGAGATAGAGGCGCCGCTCCCAGGTTTGCGCGTTTGCGGGACCGGACGGCGGCCCCACGAACACCTGGCGGATCGCCGGCTGGCTCGCCGCGGCGAGCGGGCCGAGGACGCCGGCGTCCACGGGTACGACGCGCCAGCCGAGCACCGACATGCCGAGCCCGACCAGGACGGTTTCGATGAGGTCGATCGCGGCGTCGCGCGCCGGTGCCGCCGCCGGCAGGAAGAACATCCCGAGCGCGACGCGCTCCACCGGTCCGACGCCGAGCAGGCGGTGGGGGATCTGCGTCAGGACGCCGGCGCCGTCACCCGACTTGTCGTTGGAGGCGGCGCCGCGATGGGCGAGCCGGGCGACGGCCGTCAGGGCCATCGCCAGGATGTCGGGGGTGCGCTCGCCGTCGGCGCGGGCGACGAAGCCGACGCCGCAGGCGTCGCGCTCGCGCCAGGGATCGAGCAAACGAAAAGCCCGCTCTGTTACGGGAGCGGGCTGGCTGGGTTTGGGTTTTGTCTGCACGCTATCGCGCCCCGCCGCTCCCTCGAGAGGGTCCGCCGTGAATATTCGCCAGCAGCCGGGGCATCGTATGTTTATGCATTGGTCAACATAAATATGCGAATTGGTTGGAACCTGCGCAAGTAGGGAAGTAGGGGCGCAGCATGCTGCGCCCCTACTCTGTCAGCCGACGAGGATGGGCTCGACCGGTTGGCTGTAGCGGTAGGTTTTGCCCGCGTAGTTGCGGAGCACGATTTCCGTGTCCGTCAGCTTCACGACGTATTCGGGCAGCAAGGGGATCTTGCCGCCGCCCCCCGGGGCGTCGATCACGAAGTGGGGCACCGCCAGGCCGGACGTCCAGCCCCGCAGCGCCTTGATGATCTCCAACCCCTTCTCGACCGTGGTCCGGAAATGCTCGGCGCCGGCCACCTGGTCGCACATATAGATGTAGTAGGGCCGCACCCGTGCGGTGAGCAGCCGCTGCATCAGCAGCTTCATGACCTCCGGATCGTCATTCACGCCCTTGAGGAGCACCGTCTGGCAGCCCAGCGGGATCCCGGCGTCGGCCAGCATCCCCAACGCCCGCACGGCTGCCGGCGTGAGCTCATCGGGGTGGTTGAAATGCGTGTTGATGTAGAGCGGATGGTACTGCTTGAGGATGGCGCACAGCTCGGGGGTCACCCGCTCGGGGAGGTGGCAGGGCACCCGGCTCCCGATGCGCAGCACCTCGAGATGCGGAATCGCCCTGAGCCGCTTGCAGATGTCATCGATGCGGCGGTCGGACAGGAGCAGGGGATCGCCGCCCGACATGATGACGTCCCGGATCTCATGATGCTCCTCGAGGTAACGGAATGCCGATTCGAGCTGCGCCATCGGGATCTTCTCGGGGTCGCCGACTTTGCGCCGACGCGTGCAGAAACGGCAGTAGGCGGCGCACACCGGGGATACGAGGAACAGCGCGCGGTCCGGATAGCGGTGCGTGATGTTCGGCACCGGCGAGTTCGCGTCTTCGTCCAGCGAATCGACCAGCCCGTCGTGAACTTCCAGCTCCTGGACCGTCGGTACGTACTGCCGCCAGATGGGGTCCCCCGGTGAGGCGATCAAGTCGACCATCGCCGGAGAGATGCGGAATTCGAAGTTATCGACGGCCTGACGGAGACGGGCGATATCCCCGACGTGCTCCGCGCCGAAGCGGGCGGCCAGGGCGTCGAGGGAAGCGATGCTCTTCCTACGGAGCAGTTCTTGCCAGGTCTCCAGGTGTCAGATCCTTGGTATAGATCACCAGATCGTCACCGGGCGCGTAATAGCCCGGGATGGTCGCGGCTCTGGTGTAGCCGCGGGCTTCATAGAACTTGCGCGTCGCTGTGTAATCGGCGCGCGAGCTGGTCTCAACGACCACCAGCCGTCTGCCCTCAGCCGTCAGCCGGCGCTCGACCTCGCCGAGCAACTCGGATCCCACCCCGGCCCCCTGGCGGCTGCGGTCGACGACGATCCAGTAGAGATCGCTCGTTGCCGCGGTGCCTGGCGTCGGGCCCCAGCATGCGTACCCGACCAACTGATCGTCTTCGAATGCGCCAACGAACTGATAGTCGTCGTCCCCTGCCAAACTCTCGTCGAGCAGCTCGACGGCGGTGGCGACCTCCTCCTCGCGGAAGAGACCGGTGGCGCGCGTCAGTTGCTCAAGCCGTGCGCGGTGTGCGCGCCCGACTGGGCGGAGGGGACGCACGGGGCACAGCCGGAACGGGGGGCGCCGCGAGCAACTCCCGCGCGGCCTTGGTGCCTTGCGCTTCGCGCAGCGCCAGCTCGGCGATGCGGCGGATCAGCTCCGGGTAGTCCCATCCCGCCGCCTTCGCCATGCGCGAGAGCCCGGCCTCGTCCGTGAGATCGGGATTGGGATTGACTTCGAGAATCCACGGACGACCGGCGTCGTCCATGCGAACATCGACCCGGCCGTAGCCTTTCCCCTGCATCGTCCGCCACGCGGTCTCGGCGAGCCGGCACAGCCGGTCGGCCACGCGTTGCGGGATCTGGGCGGGGCACACCGGCCGGCTCCCCAGGTCCTCGGGCGATCCCACGTGCCATTTGGCGGCATAGGTGAGGATGGGCCACGCGCCCTCGGGCATCCTGCTGAAATCGATCTCCGCGACGGGAAGCGTGCGATCGCCCACGATGCCGACGTTGAACTCGCGTCCCGGGATGTACTGCTGCACCAGGACTTCGTCGAACTGCTCCGTCATCGCCGCGATGCGCGCCTTGAGGGTTTTGCGATCGGTGACGACCGACGAGCGATCGACGCCTGCGCTCGCATCCTCCGCGGCCGGCTTGACAATGGCGGGCAGCGGGAAATCGTCCTCGATCTTCCCCTGCGCAATCGTCCAGCGCGGCACCGGCAGTCCCGCGCGCTCGAGCAGCGTGTTGGCGACGGCTTTGCGGCGGCACACCCCCGTGGTCCACGGGCCGCAGCCGGTGTAGGCGATGCCGGCCAGCTCCAGCGTGGCGACGACGTGGTCCTCCCACTGCGCGACGCCGCGCACCCCTTCGCAGAGATTGAAGACGAGATCGGCGCGCCCCCCCCGGCAGGCGTTGAACCACCGCATGTCGTGCCGGACCGGAATGCGCTGCACCTGATGGTTGAGCCTGCCGAAGATCGCCGCGATGTCGTCCACCGCCTCCAACACCCCGGCGATGTCGTCGGCGGTCCAATCATCGGCGCCGGGATCGTAGAGGATGACGACCTTCACGCGGAAATCGCGGTGGGGGCGGGTAGGGGCGCAGCATGCTGCGCCCCTACATCGGAACCGGTTATCCGTCGCCAGGCGATCCGCATGACCTCCTGGATCAGCTCGTCGTACCCGTAGCCGGCGACGCGCGCCGCTTTGGGGAAGCACGAGTTCATCGCCGGGTCGGGAATGATCCCGGGGAGCGGATTCAGCTCGACGACGTTGGGTACGCCGAACCGGTCCACGCGGACATCGATGCGGCACCAATCACGGCAGCCGAGGGCGCGATAGGCGTCGAGGGCGACGCGCTCGGTCTCACGGCAGAGCGAATCGGCAACGGCGGTGGGCGGGCATTGGAAAATCGCGAGCGGATGTTGGGGCGTATCCCAGATCCACTTCGCTTCGTAGCCGTAGACAGGCGGAGCGCCGGCGGGCAGCGTCGCGAAATCGAATGCGACGATGGGAAGACACCGCACGTCGCCGTTGTTGCCGAGGATCGCGACCGTGAACTCTGGTCCCGGGAGATAGGTCTCGACCAGGACCGGCTGGGCGTAGCGCTCGAGCAGGAACGGCACGCGCTCCGCGAGCTGCGCGGGCGACTCACATAAGTTGTTGACGAATATACCCTTACCGGATCCCTCTGCGACCGGCTTCACGAACAGCGGATAGGGCAGGGGCAGCCGCTCGAGATCCGACACCGTGTCAATGACGCGGAAGGGCGCGGTCGGTACGCCGCGGAAGGCGAGAATCTCTTTCGTGCGTCCCTTGTGGAGGGTCAACGCGAGCGTGAGTGGATCGGAGCCGGTGTACGGGATGTTCAGGTACTCGCACAGCGCGGGCACGTGCGACTCGCGGCAGGGACCGTGCAATCCCTCCGCCATGTTGAAGACGATGTCGGGACGCGCCAGCGCGAGTTTTTGCGGAAGGAATTCGTCGGCTTCGAGACGGACGACGTTGCCGAAAAGACTCAGTGCCTGATCGACCGCGTCGATGGTGGACGGGTCATCCCATTCTGCGTAGGCATCCGACGCCGGCGTCGCGTCGGGTTTCTCGTTGTATGCGAGACCTATTCGCATTCTGAAAACAGAATACGAAAACATCCATAACTACGCAAGAGAGAAACGTAGGAAAACGACGTCGAACGAAGTCGTCTAACGAAGTCGTTCGACGTTTTTGTTCGACGATCTTGTTAGACGTCGTCTTTCTTACGCCGTCAAACTTTGTGAAAAGTAACCCGAGCCGCTTCCTGTTTGTCGTCGGCGCCGTAAATCTCGAAATCGGAGAACAGGGCACCCGCTTCGTGCTGCAGCACGCGCAACACCGCGATCGCCATCCGGCGGATTTCCAATTCGGCCCCTTCGCCGCAGCGCAGCTCGAGCATCGTGCGCCAGGCGCGGGCGTTCCCCGAGACGACGATCTTCACCTCGGTGGCGTTCGGCAGCACGCTGCGCGCGGCTTCGCGGGCCATTTTCCGCCGGTGCACCTTGTCGCTCACCCACTCGTAGCGCTGCATCAAACCTTCGACGGCGCGGACATAGGCAGCCTGCGCCTCGGTGACCTGATGCAGCCATTCCTCCTCGAGCCGGGCGTCGCCAAGCGTCGCGGGCGGCATGACGAACGCGGCATGCGATTCATCCACGTAGCGCTGCGAGATCTGCGAATAGCCGAAGCCGGCGCGGTGGCGCACCAGCTCGTGCGAGCAGGAGCGCGAGATCCCCTCGATGAGCAGGACGTAGACGGCGTGCTCCAGCACCGAGCCATGGCCCTGCTTCTTGATGTTCTCGAGGTACTCGGCCGTCGTGCGGTTCACCGGATTGTGCTGGCTCATGTAGCACAACCGGCCCGCGTACTCGGCCAGCCGTTCGCCGTCGCTCCCCGGGCCGCGCCACTGCACCGCGAGATGTTCCGGTTCGAGAAACTGGGGACGAGCGATGAGCGAGATGCGAGGGGTGCGAAAGACTTCCACCGGCGCTAGCGTGTCAGTTCGAGTTTCGGTGTGGCCCATGCGGCGCTGCGCTCCACGTCACGTAGTCGCGTTGCGATGTCTTCCGGGATGACCGCGGCTGCAACGCCCACCTTCAGCGCCGCCACGGGCGACCAATCGGTCGCGGGAATGATAACACCAGGGTTCAAGAGCGACAGCGGGTCATAGGCGCGCTTCACGGCGCGAAACAGGTCCATCACTTCCGTTCCGTAAAAGCGCGCCAGGATACCGGCGCGCAGCCGGCCGACGCCGTGCTCGCCCGAGGGCACGCCACCGAGTCGGCCCAGGAGATCGGTGACCTCATCGAACAGCTCGTGCAGCGCGCCGGGCCAGCCATCCGCCGTCGTGTCGGGCAACGCATTGACGTGGATGTGGCCATCGCCGGCGTGGCCGAACATCACGATGGGGATGCCGTGACGCGCCGCGGCGGTCCGGAGGCCGGCGATGTACGCCCCCAGGGCGTCGAGCGGAACACATCCGTCCTCGATGACCTGCAGCGAGCGCTGGTGTGCCGGCAGTCGCGCGAGCGCCGGTGACGCGAGCCGCCGCACGCTCCAGAGCCGCTCCAGCCCGGCGCGATCGACCGCGGTCTCGACATGCGCCACGGACTCCTTGAGCCCGCGGACCGCGTCGCCCACGACGCCGCGCGCGGCGGCGCCCGTTTCGCGCTCGAACTCGACGAGCAGCAAACAGGCGACCTTCGGTGCATCCGGCACGAATTGCAACAAGGAAGCATCGAGCAGCTCGAGCGCCGAGGGTTGCAATGACAGGAGGTAGGGCACCGCCTCGACCATCGCGTCGAGATCGGCGAACCCGAGCGCGGCGCCCGCGATGTCGGGCGGAATGGGATCGAGCCGCCAGTGGACCTGGGTGACGATGCCGAGCGTTCCTTCGGATCCGACCAGCAGATCGAGCTCATCGCCGCTTGCCGCAAAGCGATCGAGCGCGTACCCGGAGGAGTTCTTGGAGGTCTTGGGAAAGCGGTCGGAAATCAGGTGTCGGGTGTCTGGTGTCAGGGTGAACCGCTCCCCGCTCCCAGCTCCCCGCTCCACGAGTCTCACGGTGCCATCCGCGTCGACAATTTCCAACGCTTCCACCCACCTCCGGACACTGCCGTATCTCACCGTGCGCGCGCCGGCGGCGTTGGTCGCCACCATACCGCCGCTCGTGGCAAACGCCCCGGAGGAGGGGTCGGGAGGCAGCCGCAGGCCGTAGGGCTTGGCGGCGGCGTTCACGGCGGCCCAGGTCACGGAGGCGCCAGCCCGCACGATGCGGCTCTCGGGATCGACCGCGAGCCCCGAGAACCCGCTGCTCAAATCGACGATGACGCCGCTGCCGACGTTGCCGCCCGGCATCCCGCTTCCTGCGCCTCTCGGGATCAGGGCCAGATGAGCGTCCGCCGCGTGGCGGACGAGGGCGACGACGTCGTCGGTATTTCGGGGAATCGCCACGGCGGCGGGCACGATGCGGTAGATCCCCGCGCCTTCGGCGTATGCCGCGCGGACACGAGGGTCGGTCACTAACACGCTCCAAACTTGACACGGGCGAACCGCCGCGTGAAGCTTCGTTTCCCGATGGCTGCCCTACAGACTGCAACGCCCCCTTCGCAGGCACCCCGTGCTCAGCTGATCCATATCGAGGTGGACCGGCGGCTGGGCCATGAGTGGGACGAATGGAACGGGCGGCCACTCCCCGGGGGCGGCGACTTTTCGGCGGCCCCGGGACTGTTCTTCCGGTACGCCGCGCTGACCGTCGCGGTCGCAACCGCCGCTGTCGCCCTTCTTCTTTATCTGATCGGGCCCCGGCTGGCAGTGCTCTGGGCGCCGCTGTCCCAAGATCTGTGGATTGCGCTCGGCGTCCTCGCCGGGCTCTCGACGCTGTACCTGAGCGTGCTCGCCGCATCCTTTTACGGCGGCCGGAATCTGCTCCCTGAGCGCCTGATGGAGCGCGGTCCCTACCTGCAGCTCATGAACTACACGTCCCTGGTCGCACGCGGCTTCGGGAAGCGCGACTGGGTCGAGCACGCCGCGATCGACGTCTACAACACGTTGGCTGAGCGGCGGGGCCGGACGGTCGGGAAGGGCGAGCTCCTGGTCCTGATTCCCCGCTGCCTCTCGAAACAGGCGCTCGACGGTGTGCTCGAGATCGCGGGGCGCTACGAGGTGCCGGTGTTCGTCGCGACGCGGGGCCAGCTGGCGCGGCGCGTGATCCGGGAGCGCCGGCCGCGGGCCGTGGTGGCGGTGGCGTGTGAGCGCGACATGATGACCGGGCTGCGCGACGTCGCCGGGAAACTTCCGGTTCTGGGCCTCACGATGCAGCTGCCCAACGGGCCGTGCCGCGACGCGACTATCGATCTCGGACAGATGGAGCGCTGGGTGCAGGGACTCGTCGCCGAAGCGCCAGCCCGAGGACGCACCAGGCAATAAAGGCGAGCCACTCCGCAGTCGTAAAGCTTCCCGGCACTCCAGGCACCACCTTCATCAAGACAATCGCGACACTCACGATCGCGCCGGCCAGGGCGAGCGCGATGCCGGCTCGCTCGCCGCGGCGGCGCGCGAGCGCGATGAAGGCGAGGCACGCGGCGCACCAGCCAAACCCCGAGACGGCGGATCCGACCTCCGTGATCGGGACCAGCAGCGCGTCTCCCAGGAAGGCGGCCGCCGCGGTGAGCACCGTGACG
>QHUE01000021.1 GCA_003221825.1 Gemmatimonadota bacterium | reverse complement strand
CGATTTCCGTTTGCCCAGTGCACCCGGCAAGTATTTATCTCTCGAGGAGCTGCGCGGGCGGCCCGTGGTTCTCGTGTTCTATCCGGCGGACTGGAGTCCCGTGTGCGGCGATCAGCTCGCGCTCTACAACGAGGTCCTGCCCGAGTTCGAGAAATACGGGGCGCAGCTCGTCGGCATTTCGGTCGACGGCTCGTGGTGTCACGCGGCCTATGCCGACTCCCGCAAGCTGCGGTTTCCGCTCCTCGCAGACTTCGAGCCCAAGGGAGCGGTGGCGCGGGCCTACGGCGTGTACGACGCCCGCGCGGGAACGACTGAGCGCGCGTTGTTCGTGCTGGATGGCGACGGGAACATCCGCTGGAGCTACGTCTCCGATCCGCGCGTGAATCCCGGCGCCGACGGCATTCTCAAGGCGCTGGAGGAATTGCAGTCGGGGGGTGTCCATGAGCCGGCGTGACGATCGCGCCCAGCTGACGCCGCCGGTCACACCGCACGACCATGCTGCGGGCCCGGCCAATGCGCCGCTGACATTGGTCGAATACGGCGATTACCAGTGTCCGCACTGTGGGAGGGCCTATCCGATCGTAAAGGACGTGCAGCGGACACTCGGCTCGCAGCTGCGATTTGTCTTCCGCAACTTTCCCCTGACGAGGATCCATCCCGAAGCGGAACATGCGGCGGAGGCCGCCGAGGCTGCTGCAGCCCAGGGCGCGTTCTGGCCGATGCACGATCGGCTGTTCGAACGGCAATTCGCGCTGGACGACGACCGTCTCGTGGAGTACGCCGCCGACCTCGGGCTCGATGCCGACCGGCTGCGCGGTGAGCTGGAAGCCGGAACGCACGCTGCACGGGTGCGCGACGACTTCATGAGCGGCGTGAAGAGCGGCGTCAACGGCACTCCGACGTTCTTCATCAATGGCGTGCGGTATGACGGCTCATGGGACCGCGAGTCCTTGCTGGAGGCGCTACAGGTTCACGCGTGATTCGCCGCGACTTCATCACGACCACCGCTGCTGCGAGCGCCTCGCTTGCGGGTTTCCCGTTACGCCCAGACGGGCAGGTCGATCCCCCCGCTCCCTTCGCCCCGCTCCCCGCTCCCCGCCAGCTGGCCTGGCACGAGCTCGAGTTCTACGGTTTCGTTCATTTCACCGTCAACACCTTCACGAACCGCGAATGGGGCGACGGCGACGAGTCGCCGGCGATTTTCAATCCCACCGATTTCGACGCCGACCAGATCGTCAGCGCCGCCAAGGGCGGTGGGATGAAAGGCCTGATCCTCACCTGCAAGCACCACGACGGCTTCTGCCTCTGGCCGTCGCGCTACACCGAGCACTCGGTCAAGAATAGCCCGTTCAAACGCGACGTCGTGAAAGCGATCTCCGCGGCGTGCGCCCGGCAGGATGTGCGATTTGGCGTCTACCTCTCGCCGTGGGATCGCAATCACAAGGACTACGGCACGCCTGAATACCTCGTCTACTACCGCAATCAGCTGCGCGAGCTGCTGACCGAGTACGGCCCGGTGTTCGAGATCTTCTTCGACGGCGCGAACGGCGGCGACGGCTATTACGGCGGCGCGTACGAGCGGCGTGAGATCGACAATCGCACGTACTACGACTGGCCCAACACGTGGCAGATCGTGCGCGATCTCCAGCCGAACACGGTGTTGTTCAGCGACGCGGGGCCGGACATCCGCTGGGTCGGCAACGAGCGCGGCATCGCGGGCGAGACGTGTTGGGCGACGCAGAACAGCGAAGACTTCGCGCCCGGGCACGCCGACGAAGCGCGGCTCAATCGCGGCGACCGTCCGGGCACGCACTGGGTGCCCGCCGAGTGCGATGTGTCGATCCGGCCCGGCTGGTTCTACCACAAGCACGAGGATGGCCAGGTCAAGACACCGCAGCAGCTGGTCGATCTCTACTACTCTTCGGTGGGACGGGGTGCTTCGTTCCTGCTCAATCTCCCGCCCGATCGCCGTGGCCGGATTCCCGACACCGACGTCGCCTCGCTGCAGGGCTTTCGCCGCATCATCGACGCGACGTTCGCAACCGATCTCGCCGCCGGCGCACGCGTCACCGCCAGCAACTGGCGCGGTGGCCGCGATCGGCGGTTTGCGCCCGCGAACGTGCTCGACGGCAGCCGCATCACGTATTGGGCGACCGACGATGGCGTGCGCACGCCCACGCTGGTCCTCGAGTTTGGTCACGATATCGGGTTCAACGTGGTGCGGCTGCGCGAGCACCTGCCGCTCGGCCAACGCGTCGATGCGGTCGGGCTGGATCAGTGGCAGAACGGTGACTGGGTCGAGTTCAGGGCGGCGACGAGCATCGGCAACTGCCGTCTGATTCGCGGCCCGCGCATCACGACATCGCGGGTCAGGCTGCGGGTCGCGCAAGCGACCGTCTGTCCCGCGATTGCAGAGGTGGGTTTATTCTCCGAGCCGTCGTAGCGCTCACGCTCGCCCTCGCGCAGGGCAAGGACTCCGTGCCCGCGGAGCGGCTCGCCGCGCGCGACTGGTACTCGGGCGCCAAGTTCGGGATGTTCATTCATTGGGGTGTATACAGCCTGCTCGGCCAGGGCGAGTGGGTGATGCAGAATCGGCCGATTGCCGTGCCCGACTACGAGTGGCTCGCCTCGACCTTCAATCCCACCAAGTTCGATGCGCACGCGTGGGTGACGCTCGCCAAGGCGGCGGGCATGAAATACATCACGATCACCTCGCGCCACCACGACGGCTTCTCGATGTTCGCGACGCGCGCGACCCGCTACAACATCGTGAACTGGACGCCGTTCCAGCGCGACCCGCTCAAGGAGCTGGCCGAGGAGTGCCGGCGCCAGGGCATCAAGCTGTTCTTCTATTACTCACAGCTCGACTGGCATCACCCCGACTACTGGCCGCGCGGATCGACGGGCCACCGCACCGGCCGGCCTGAGAGCGGCGACTGGAGCCATTACCTCGATTTTCTCGATGCCCAGCTCACCGAGCTGCTTACGAATTACGGAGCGGTGGGCGGCATCTGGTTCGACGGCATGTGGGACAAACCGGACGCCGACTGGCGGCTGCCCCAGACCTACGCGCTGATTCACCGGCTGCAGCCCGCGGCGCTGATAGTGCCCAATCATCACAAGGCGCCGCTCCCGGGCGAGGATGTGCAGACGTTCGAACAGGATCTGCCGGGCGCCAATACCGCCGGGTTCAATACCCAGACGATCGGCGGATTGCCGCTCGAGATGTCGCTGACGATGAACGACTCATGGGGATTCAATCTCACCGACCACAACTACAAGTCGGTGCGCGATCTGATCCATTACCTGGTGAAGGCCGCGGGGCAGGGTGCCAATCTGTTGCTCAACATCGGGCCGCGTCCCGACGGCACGGTCCCGCCGGAGGCCGAAGAGCGACTGCGTGCGTTGGGTACCTGGATGGCGACGTATGGTGGATCGATTTACGGGACGCGGGCCGGTCCGATTGCCCCGCGCAGCTGGGGCGTCACGACGCAGCGCGGCGACACGGTCTTCGTGCATGTGCTGGACTGGAGTGATCCGGTGCTGGCGCTGCCGGTGCTGCCGGGGCGCTGGAAGGCGAGGCTGTGGCCGAGCGGGGCGCGAGTGTTGGTCGCCCAGTCCAACGCTGGCATCTCACTCACGCTACCGGAGCGACCGGAGGACTTCGATCGGATTGTGGCACTAACCCACTAGTGCCGCCGTCCGCCTCCACCTCCGCCACCGCTCCGGCTACCGCCGGATGAGCGAGGCGCCGGACGCGAGCTGCCGCCGCTCCCCCCCCCACCGCTCCACCCGCGTGAGATGCTGGGCCTGCTCCGTGGGCTGCTGGACGGGCGCGGCGCCACGCGCGGACCGGGGGAGTCGATCCCGCGATTCCGAATCGGCAGCGGATCGCTGCGTTCGGTCCGGGGGCGCACCGGGAACGATACCGGCCGGTCGCGGCTCGCCGGCATCACGAGTGTCCGCGTGGTGGCGAACTGTCTGCCGAAGTTGTCGAACACGAACGGACGCGGACGATAGATCCGAGTCCGGTAAATGAAGCCGTAGCCGAATCCGTAGCCGTACGGATAGCCAAATCCGCCATAGCAGCCCCAGAACGGATCGCAGAAGGGATTGTAGAACGCGTTGTAGTAGCCGAACCCGTACGGGTACCCGAACGAGAGTTGCGTCGAAGTTGAGTGGGTCGGACGATACGGCGGCCAGCACCGTGCCGGATCCCTCGTCGCCCTCGACCTGGAAGGCATCGCGATCACTGCGGCCCCGCACTTCGAACCGCCGGCCACCCCGGATGAAGTCGTCGTCCCGTGGGTCGGTGGGAAACAGCACGCGGATCCGGCCATCCGGATCGGCGTGCAGCACGACGAGATAGCCATCCTGTGCGGTCTCGACATAGACGCGCGCATGATCGCCGCTCGAAAACTGATCGTGATTGATTTTGACTGAGACAGGTGGATCAGAACCTTGAACAGCAAGCGATAAAGCTAGGGCAAGTATCATAGAGAAGCTCCTTCCTTCAATCTTACTGCATGTCTCGTGCGCGAAACAGGAGTCCTACTACCCCACGGAACGCCTCAACTTGCCGCCCGAGGTCCCTGAATGTTGCAGAATGACCGGCGTCGTCCTCGGCGCGCACGGTCGAGTTCTCGAACAGCCGATAGTACCCGATCGCCATGCGCACCGCGCCGGGCGGCACCGTGCAGCCGCAGCGCATCGACCCGGCCAGTCCCGCGTTGACCGTGATCGCGAGCGGCCGGCCCGTTTCATTCGTAATGACCGGCGCGAAGTAGGCTCCATGCGTCGGCCGCGCCGTCGCCGCGAGCCGCACCGTCCCGCGGGGCTGCGCCAGCGCGATCGTGTCGCCGAGCGACACGCCGAGCCGCGAGACCAGCTGCCACGACAGATCGAGCCGGCGACCCCGCTCGAGTTTCAGACTGAACGAGCCCCCGGGCAGAATGCGTCGCTCTTCACCGGCGACCTGGACAGCCACCATATCCGTCAGACGATTCTCGAAGACTAATGTTGGCTGCCGGAAGAAGAGCGCGCCGGCGCCGAGCGCGAGCCCAGGCAGCGCGATGGCGAGGACGACCCATCCGACCCGGCGAGGTTTGGCAGTCGGACCGCCAGGCCGTCCGGCCGTGCGGGGTGCCGTCCGCGCTCCGCTGACGAGCAACTCAGTCGCCGCCTGCGCCGCGCTCGCCCGCGAGCGCACCGTGCTGGGTCTGTGGTCGCTCTCGAGTGCCGCGATCACTTCGCCTGCCGATTGATAGCGATCGCTGGGCTGTTTCGCGAGGCAGCGCAGGATCACATCCGACATTGCGCGCGGCACTTTGGGGTTCACATCAGACGCGGCGGGTGGCGGATCGGCGATATGCTTGCCGACGACCTGCTGCGACGACTCGCCGTCGAACGGCGGGCTGCCCGTCACCATCTGAAACAGCACGCAGCCGAGCGAATAGAGATCCGAGCGGGGTCCCAGGTTCGGATCGCCGAGCGCCTGTTCGGGACTCATGTAGTGCGGCGTGCCGATCACGAGACCGGTCTGGGTGAGGGCCGCGCCGGCCTCGCTGTCGAGTCGCCGCGCGATGCCGAAGTCGACGAGCAGCGGCCGGCCGCGCGCGGTGTCGAGCATGATGTTGTCGGGCTTGATGTCGCGATGGATCAGACCGGCTTTGTGGGCGTGATCGAGCGCCTCGAGAATCGGGATGATGATTGCGAGCGCGCGCTCGGCCGGCAGCGCCCCAGATCTCTTCAATAATTCACCCAACGACATCCCATCGACGAACGGCATGGCGTAATAGACGAGCCCTTCACCTTCGCCCACGAAGTGGATCGGCAGGATATTGGGGTGCTCGAGCCGGGCCGCGGCGCGGGTCTCGCGCTGAAAGCGCTCGATCATGCCGCTGGTCCAGGCGACATCGGGGCGCAGCACCTTCACCGCCAGACGACGCTCTAAGTCCTTGTCCCACACCTCATAGACTTCCGCGAAGCCGCCCGATCCCACGACTCGGCGCACTTCGTATTTCGGACCGAGAGCGCGGCCGAGCTTGGCGAGCGTACCTTCCGGTGCGGACGTTGGCGCAGACATGGGCGCTACTATGGGGTTACGGTGTGCGAGGTGCAAACGGAGCCAATGTAGTCACCTATAAAGTTCCAGTCAGTCACTAATGTGACCTTTCTCACCGCACAGACCCCGCGATAGTCCCATTTTGTACCTCGGCAAGTCCCCCATACTCCGACCCGCATGCTTTAGGGAGAAGCTCATGAAGGCCGTTCGCGTGCTCGCGGTCCTAGTCCTCGTCTTGCTCGTCTCACCGTCGTGCAGTGAGTCACCTACATCCTCAGCGGTACCACCCACGCCGGCACCCGAAGCCAGTCTCATCGGCTCGCTGCTCGCGCCGACAGGGCTGCTGAAGTGCTCGAGTCTGCCCTACGCCCAGTCGACTGCGACGATCGGGCCCTCGGGCGGCAGCATCAGCGCCGGACCGCATACGCTGATCATCCCACCGCGTGCCCTGCTCAGCCCGACTGCGATCACGATGACGGTGCCCACGGGGCTCGGCGTCAACGCCGTCAAATTCCAGCCGGCAGGGCTGCGGTTCCTCACGCCCGCAGCGCTGACGATGAGCTACTCGAACTGCAGTCTGCTGGGCCTTCTCCTGCCGAAGGAGATTGCCTATACGGACGACAATCTCAACATCCTCTCGTACCTCCTGTCGCTCGACAATCTCTTGTCGAAGCGCGTGACGGGTAAGGTCAATCACTTCTCTGCTTACGTGGTCGCGTGGTAAATAGATCGGCAGCCGATCTGCTGCACGACGCGCGCAGCCGCGAACGGGCCGCGTGCATCCCCGAAGCCGTACAGCTCTACGAGGGAGCGATTTCCACTGCCGAACGCTCCGGCGAAAAGGCGATTCTCGCCGAGGCGCTGCGGCGGCTCGCCGTCGTGGTACATCATCGCAACGAGTCGGCCCGGGCGCGCGACCTCTGTGACCGCAGCTACAAGCTGGCGTGCGCGCTCGGCAACGACGTCCTCGCCGCTGAGGCCCTGAACACGATGGGTGGTCTAGCGCTGCGCACGGGCGCGGTGGAAGAGGCGCGCGGGTACTTCCTCCAGGCGCTCGAGCGCGGCGGGCAGGCCCGCGAGCTCCTCGCACGCGTCGAGCAGAACCTCGGCATTCTCGCGAACATCCGGGGCCAGCTGGTCGAGGCTGTCCGGCATTACGAGCGCGCCGTCGAGAACTATCGCGCCACCAAT
>QHUE01000020.1 GCA_003221825.1 Gemmatimonadota bacterium | reverse complement strand
TTCTGATCCTTGACGTAGCCGCGAACGGTGCCGGTGGTGGTTTGTGCGTTGAGTGACAGCGGGTAGGACAGCAGAGTGACGCAGACGAGCCACAGAAAACGATGACGGGACATGGATCGGTCTCCTGTGAGGATGAGTCAGTGCCGTAAGTTGCTCGCGTCGCCCGGGGGAACGCTAGACCTTCACGCAGTCCCGTTTTGAGCCGTAACTTCAAGGCTCATTCGCGCCCGGAGCCTCGGAATGTTGCGTAGCCTGCTGCTGACACTACTGCTGGCGACACCCGCTGCGGCCCAGAATCTCGATTCCCTGCTCGCCCGCATGACCCTCGAGGAAAAACTCGGCCAGCTGAACCTGCTGTCGGCGAACGGCCAAGCGTCGCCACAGCAGATGCAGCTGGTGCGGGCTGGCAAGCTGGGCGGCCTGTTCAACGTCATCGGCGCCGAGAACACCACGCCGGTGCAACGCATCGCCGTGACCGACTCGCGCCTCAAGATCCCGCTGCTCTTTGGTCTCGATGTGATCCATGGGTATCGCACGATCTTCCCGATTCCGCTCGGCGAAGCGAGCTCGTTCGACCCCGATGCCGCCGAGGCGACGGCGCGGGCGGCGGGCCAGGAAGCCGCGGCCTTCGGGATCAATTGGACGTACGCGCCGATGGTGGACATCGCGCGCGACCCCCGCTGGGGCCGCATCGCCGAAGGCTCGGGTGAGGATCCCTATCTCGGCTCGCTCATGGCAGCGGCGCGGGTGCGTGGGTTCCAGCAGTCGATCTTCGCGACCGCCAAGCATTTCGCCGGCTACGGCGCCGCGGAGGCCGGTCGCGAATACAACGAGACCGAAATCTCCCAGCGCACGATGCGCGAGGTCTACCTGCCGCCGTTCAAGGCGGCGGTCGATGCGGGCGTCGCGAGCCTGATGTCGGCGTTCAACGACATCGCCGGCGTTCCGGCCTCCGGCAACGCCTGGCTCACCGACACGGTGCTGCGCCGCGAATGGGGATTCAAAGGCTTCGTCGTGAGCGACTGGACGTCGGTCGCCGAATTGATCAACCACGGCGTCGCGGGCTCGCAAGCCGAGGCGGGGCGGCGCGCGCTGACGGCCGGCGTGGACATGGACATGCAGAGCAGCATCTATGTCGATTCGCTCGCCGCGCTGGTGCGGAGCAATCGGATTCCGATCCGGGTGGTCGATTCTGCGGTCATGCGCATCCTGCGTGCCAAGCAGCGGCTCGGCCTATTCCGCGATCCGTACCGCGCACGCACCGCGCCGGCCAACCCGGAGCTGCGCGCCACCGCGCGCCGCGTCGCGGGGGAATCAATCGTGTTATTGAAGAACGAACCGGCTGGTAGGGGCGCAGCATGCTGCGCCCCTACTTTGCCATTGGCCAAATCCGGCACGATCGCGGTGATCGGACCTCTCGCGGATAACAAGGAGGAACCGCTCGGGCCGTGGCACACGCAGGGCCAGGCCGCGGACGTCGTGACGGTGCTGCAAGGCATCATGTCGAAGGTACCCGCGGCGACGCAGGTGGTGTACGCGCAAGGCGCCGGCATGGAGGATACGTCCACCGCCGGTTTCGCGGCGGCCCTCGCCGCGGCGCGGCAGGCCAAGGTTGCGGTGCTCGTGCTTGGCGAACGGGGCGACATGAGCGGCGAGGCAGCCAGTCGTTCGTCGCTTGGTTTACCTGGAGTACAACAAGAATTGCTGGAAGCCATCGCCGCGACGGGGACACCGGTCGTGCTCGTCCTGATGAATGGCCGGCCGCTGATCCTCGAGTGGGCCTCGGACCACGTGCCCGCGATCGTCGAAACGTGGTTCCTCGGCGTCGAGGCGGGGAATGCGACGGCGGACGTGCTGTTCGGCGACGTGAACCCGAGCGGCCGGCTGCCGGTCACGTTCCCGCGCGTGCTGGGTCAGGTGCCGCTGTACTACAATCACCGCAACACCGGCCGCCCGCCCGACGTGCACAACAAGTACTCGTCGAAATACCTCGACGTGCCCGTGACCCCGCGCTACCCTTTCGGCTTCGGGCTGTCCTACACCACGTTCGCGTACGGCAATCTCAAGCTCAGCCCGGCGCGCGCGCGGGCGAGCGACACGGTTACCGCGATCGTGACCGTGACGAACAGCGGCAGCAGAGAAGGGACGGAAGTCGTGCAGCTCTACGTGCGCGATGAGGTCGGTAGCGTCAGCCGTCCCGTGCGCGAGCTGAAAGCGTTCCGGCGCGTCACCCTCAAACCCGGCGAGTCGCGCGCCATCGATTTGCGCGTCGCGCTGCGGGATTTGTGGTTCTACGGTCTCGACATGAAGCCGGTGGTGGAGCCGGGGACGTTCCGGGTTTATGTCGGGCCGAATTCGGCGGAGGGCCTCGAGGCGAGTTTCGAATGTATTCCCTGATTCTGTTGCTGCAGGTGGCTGGTGTAGGGGCGCAGCATGCTGCGCCCCTACCACGACAACCCGTCACCTGTTACGAAGTATTCGTCCGTTCGTTTTACGACAGCGACGGCGACGGGATCGGCGACCTGCGCGGGCTGACGCAGAAGCTCGACTATATCGCGGGGCTGGGTGCCGACTGCGTGTGGCTGATGCCGGTCGCGGAGTCGCCCAGCTATCACGGCTACGACGTCACCAACTACTACAAGATCGAGTCCGACTACGGCACGAACGACGACTTCAGGGCGTTCGTCGCCGCGGCGCACCAGCACCACATTCGGGTGCTGATCGATCTGGTCCTGAACCACACCTCGAGTGAGCATCCCTGGTTCCAGGAGGCGCTGAAGGACACGGCGTCGCCCCATCGCAGCTGGTATCGCTGGCGGGCTACGCCCGGCAACAACTGGCACAAGTCGCCAGTCCGGGACGAGTACTACTTCGGCCTGTTTTGGAGCGGCATGCCGGATCTGAATTACGAGAATCCCGCCGTGCTCGCGGAGATGAAGCACGTCGCGCGGTTCTGGCTGGACTCGATGCACGTCGACGGTTTCCGCCTCGATGCCGTGCGCCATCTGGTCGAGGTGGGGAACGAGGTCTCCAACACTCCGGGGACGCATCAGGTGCTCCGCGACTTCGGCCAGTACGTGCGCAGCATCGCCCCGCAGGCGTATACGATCGGGGAGGTGTGGGACAACACAGACGTGATCCTCACCTACTATCCCGATCAGCTCGACGCCTACTTCGCCTTTCCCATCTCGGAAGCACTGATCGAAGCCGTGCGCACGGGAAAGACCGGCGGGCTCATCCCGACGGTGCAGCAGTTCGCGCGCGCGGAACCGGCGTGGCGCTGGGCGCCGTTCCAGCGCAATCACGATCAAACACGTACCATGACCGCGCTGAGCAATGACACGGCGGGCGCCAAGCTTGCGGCGACCCTGTTGCTGACGTTGCCGGGTCTGCCCTTCATCTACTACGGCGAAGAGATCGGGATGACGGGCGACAAGCCGGACGAGCGGCTGCGCACGCCGATGCAGTGGAACAGCTCGTCGCGCGGGTTCACGAGCGGGAAGCCGTGGGAAGTGCTGCAGCCCGATACCCTCACGGTGAACGTGGCGGCGGAGGACGGCAGGCCCAACTCCCTGCTCACGCTGTATCGCCAGCTCATGCAGCTGCGGGCCACGAACCGGGCGCTGCGGGACGGGCGCCTCGAGCCCATAGAGACCGGCAGCGAGTCGGTGCTCGCGTACACGCGCCGCGCGGACAGCACCTTCGTGTTGGTCCTGGTGAACGTCGGTAACGCAGCCGCCGCGGTACCCGCGCTGGCGCGAGGGGAGGTCAGGTGGCGTGACCTGCTCGGGGGGACGAGCGGCCGTTCGTCGTTGCCCCCGCTCGCGCCGCGGCGCGCGTACGTGTACGAGCTGAGGCTCCCATAGGGTGCGCCGAAACGGCATATTGGGAGCAACAAAGGGGGTCCCATGAACTGGTACCCAACGCGCGTCCTGCCGTCTCTCGCTCTCCTGGTTGGCACCGTCTTCGCGGGCGCGTCCCAAGCTCGCGCTCAGGCGACTACCGCAAGACCGGCCCCGCCTCCGCCAACATCGATGAAAGCCACCGAGGCCGCTCGGGATCACTCCACCACCCTCGCCCAGCTGCTCCAGGGTCGCTTGTCCGGCGTGACGGTGTACCCTGCGCCCGACGGCGGGATCATCGTGCGCATGGGTGCCCCAACATCGTTCTATGGGAATCAGAGTCCCCTGTTCGTGGTTGACGGGATCCCGATCGAGGGTAGCCGCGTCACTTTGAGCTGGCTGAGCCCGCACGACGTCGAAACCGTTCAGGCCCTGAAGGACCCGAGCCAGACGGCGATCTACGGCGTGCGTGGCGCGAACGGCGTAATCCTGATCAAGACGAAGGGGTCGCACTAACTGCAACAGATCAGGCTCGGCGGGGTCGATTACGCGATCCTGATCATTTACTTCGTCTTTGTGCTCGGCATCGGCTGGGCACTGAGACG
>QHUE01000019.1 GCA_003221825.1 Gemmatimonadota bacterium | reverse complement strand
TCCAGGCCGAACAGCGTCTTGGCGACTTCGAAGTCGGACCGGCCCAGCTCCGTCGCGAGCCCGCGCACGGAGCGCTCGCCGTCGATGAGCGCGAGCACTTCCCACTCGGGCGGCAGGAGATCCAGCTCGCCGCCGCCGCCTTGGGGCGGCGGCGCGAGCGAGGGCACGACGCCGACGTGGGGAATGCGGTTCTCGATCCGCGACCACTCGTCGATGCGGCGCGCACCTTCCATCAGCAGCGCCTCCACCGGAATGCGGACCGTGACCTCGGTGGGCACCTTGCTCTCCGCCTCTTCCACGAACGAGAAGTAGCCTTCGTTCCAGCTCATGACCTCGAAGACGACCTCTTCGATCTGGAAGTGGATCTGGCGCTCGACCTCGCGCTGCGTGATGACGCCGAGCGCCACGAGGATCTCTCCGAGCCGGCGCTTGTCGCCCTGGCGCTGCTGCATGTCGCGGGCGCGCTCGAGGTCGGCCTCGGCGATCTTGCCGGTGCGCAGCAGCAGCGCGCCGAGCGGGTGCGGGTTGCTGCGGATTTCCGCCGACACGACGACGCCGTTGTCGAAATAGATCTTGCCCTCGTTGTGGCGCAGCTCCGACGTGACGCGCAGCGCGCCCGTCTTCCGGCTGAGGTCGAGCAGCTGGAAGACGTCGTGGATGCCGAGCTCGCGAAGCGGTCCTTCGATCGCCATGTGCTACGCCGCGTCCGACGTGGAAAAGATGTGCTGCAGGTCGACCGCGGTGCGCGCGTGCATGCGGGCGCGTTGGGCGAACGGCCCGCCGGGGTCGATGCGCGTGACGCGGTCCCACGCGGCGACCGCCTCGGTGTACCGCTGCAGCTTCGCGAGCGTCACGCCGAGGTAGAACAGCGCGCCGGTGTGATCGGGATCGAACTTCAGCGCGCGCCGGAACGCTTCCAGCGCTTCGGCATTGCGCTTGTCGTCGAGCAGCGCGCGGCCGAGCAGCAGCAGCGCGTCCATGTCGTAGGGATCCTGCTCGAGCATCTCGGCGAGCTGCACCACCGCGGCGCGCAGGCTGCCGTTGCGCCGCAACAGGTCGGCGAGCGCGAGCGCCGCTTCGTGGAAGGTCGGCAGCGCCTCGAGCGCCGCTTCATACGCGCGCTGCGCTTCCACCCGCTCGTCGTCCTGCTCGTGCAGCCGGCCGAGGTCGAGCCACACCTGCACGAAGCCTTCGTCGAGATCGAGGGCCGCCCGATAGGCCGCGCGGGCGCCCTGCCGGTCTCCGACCTTCAGGCCGATGTCGCCCTGCAGCTTGTGCAGATCGGCGCGCGCGGGCGCGCGGGTCTGCGCCTGTCGGAGCGCCGTGAGCGCGCCGCCGGCATCACCCGTTGCCGCGCGTGCCTTGGCGACCGCGACCAGCACTTCGACGTCTTCGGGCGCCTTGGCGACCAGCGCTTCGGCGAGCGGCAGCGCTTCGGCGGCGCGGTGCACGGCGAGCAGGGTCTTGACCTCCCCCAGCGCGGCGGCGGCGTTCGTCGTATCCAGCGTGCGCGCCTCGCGGTAGCGCTCCAGCGCTTCCCCATGCAGGCCGCGGCGCGCGTAGATGTCGCCCACCAGCGTCGCCGCCTGGCCGCGGTCCGCGCCGCGCTGCACGGCGCGCATCGCCTCCGCGACGGCGAGATCCATCATCCCTTTGCTCACGTAATCGCGCGCCAGCGCGAGCGGATCGTCCGCTTTTTTGGCGAGCCCGGCGGGGGCGGCCTGCGGTGCGGTGGCCGCCGGCTCCAGCTCCTGGAAGATGTTGTCGAGCAGCCGCTGATCGAACGCGAATTCGCCGCCCAGGTTCTCCGCCGCGACGTCCGCCGAGATTTCCGGGACGATCCCGATCGCGACGGTTTCGTATTGCAGGTCGATCGCCAGGGCGAACTTCTGGGACACGTAGTAGGGGTCCAGCTCGAGCGCGCGCTTGGTCGCCCGGAGCGCGCCGTCGTAGTCGCCGAGGTTCGAGAGGGTGAAGCTCAGGTTGTAGTGCGCGCCCGCGTTTTGCGGATCGGCCTCGACCGCGCGGACGAAGGCGTTGCGCGCATCGGGGAAGCGCTTCAGCTCCACCAGCACCAGCCCGACGCCGTTCCACGCCGGCGCGGAGCTCGGCTGGCCCGCGAGCACCTGGCGATACGCTTCGAGGGCGAGCTGAAAGCGGCGCAGATGTGTCAGCAACAGAGCGAGATTGAGCCGCGCGCCGACGAATTGAGACGAAAGCTGGAGGGCCTTCCGAAACGCTTCAACCGCGCCCTCGGTGTCGCCCTGGTGCGCCACCACGACGCCGACATTGTTCCACGCGAGCGCGTAGCGGGGATCGACGTCCGTGGCCTGCCGGTAGGAGGCCAGTGCATCCGCCGTCCGGCCCGCCTGGTGCAGCACGACGCCTCGCTCGTTCCACAGCTTGGGCGAATCGGGGACCTCATGGATCAACGACTCGTACAGCTCGAGCGCATCGGTGAAGTCGCGCTTGAGGAGATGGACCTCCGCCATCGCCTGGCGCACGAGCCGGCGATCCTCGCCGCGCTCGATCGCGAGCCGATATTCGCGCAACGCCTCGGCGTAGTAGCCCTTCTGCCGGAACGCGAGCCCGAGATTGTAATGCGCGAGCTCGCTGCCTTCGGCGACTTCGGGCGCCGGCTGCTCGCGGAGGCGGTGCTCGGCGGACTGGCGTTCGGCGCGGTAGCGCTCCAGCGACAGATTGGTCTGCGCCCGCGCGAGCGGCGGGTTGAGCTGGATCGCGCGCTTCGACGCGGCGCGCGCGTCCTGATGCCGGCCCATGTCGCCGAGCACGAACGCCATCAGATAATGGGCGTTGGCGTTGTCGGGATTGAGCGAGACGGCGCGCTCGAGGGCAGTCAGCGCCGGCTCGTTCAGCCCGCGGTTGTAGTAGACCTCGCCAAGATAGAAGTGGACGACGGAGGAGTCAGGCTCGTCTTCGACCGCCCGCAGGAACCACTCGGTCGCGACTTCCAGCCGTCCGCGCGCCTTCTCGGCGAGCCCGAGCTGGATGATCGCCGCCACGTCTTTCGGCTTGTGGGCGAGCAGCTGCTCGAATTCCGCCACCGCCTCCTCGTAGGCGCCGAGGATCGCGTAGGTGCGGCCCAGCTCCCAGCGGGCGTCGCGCTCGTCGGGCGCGCCGCGCAGCCGCTCCTGCAGCTCGGCGACGCGGCGGTCGTAGAAACCGGTGTTGTGGTAGGCGATCTCGAGATTGCGCTGCGCGACCTGCATGCGCGAGTCGAGCTCGAGCGCGCGGGTGAACTGCTCGATGGCCTCGGGGACGAGGCCCTTCTGATAATAGAGGACGCCGAGATTGTTGTGCGCTCCCGCGTCCGACGGATCGATCCGGCGGGCAAAGGAGCGGAGGACCGCTACGTCACGCTCAGAGACCGTCAAGTCAACCGAATGGCGTCGAAAATCGCCTTGAGCGACGCCAGGTCGGGCAGGAGCAGGAAATGGCCGCGCAGCCCGTCTTGGGCATCGATACTGAACTCCGTCTCGACACAAAACACGAAGTCCCGGTCGTGCCCGAAGTTCAGGTATGTCGTCGTGAGGACGGCCGCCGAAAGATCCACCACCAGGCTGGGCACCGACGGCAACAGCAGCATCCCCATGAACTCCGACAGCGCGTTCATGTAGGCGCCCGAAAGAATGTTGCCCGCCTCCTTGATGCACGACTGCTCGATCGTCTCGAAGGCCGTGGTCGTGCCGAGCGGGCGCTTCAGCAGCATGTCGCACAGCTGCCGGCCGACGGGCTCGGGGAACATCAGCAGCGTGCGGCCGGTGAGATCGCCGAGCATGTGCATGAGGACCGCGGCGACGACTTCCTGGGGATCGCCGATCAACCCGGGCACCTCTTCCAGGCGCGCGATGTTGATCTCCGGCACCGAGATCATGATGCGCCGATGCGTCAGCTGCGACAGCGCCGTCGCCGCGTGGCCCGCGCCGATGTTGGCGACCTCTTTGAGCGCGTCGAGCTGCAACGCTTTCAGATCCCGGACGTCTTCCATGACTCGCCCTTTCCTTTAGACCAAGCCGGCGGCGTCGAGGATCAGCGCCGGAACGCCATCGCCCATGATCGTGGCGCCGCTGAACACCGGTAGCGTGCCCTGGGGCGCATCGAATCCCTTCACGACGATCTCCTGCTGGCTCAACATCCCGTCGACCACGATTCCGGCGCGCCGCTCGCCCATCTCCAACACAATGACAGG
>QHUE01000018.1 GCA_003221825.1 Gemmatimonadota bacterium | reverse complement strand
AAGCGCCGCCAAAGCGGCGCGCGACTGCCAACACGACGCTCCGAGACTGTGTTGCAAGGCCGGATGGTTGCGGCTAAATCTTAGTGCTCGAATGGATTGCAAAACGGCATGAACGATCCGCTGGCGCAGCGGCTGAGTCAGGCCCTGGGGTCCTCCTTCACGCTCGACGGGGAGATCGGCCGCGGCGGCATGGGCGTCGTCTATCACGCCCGCGATGAGCGGCTCAAGCGGGCGGTGGCAGTCAAGGTGCTCCCGCCCGAGCTGGCCTTCCGTGAGGAGATCCGCATGCGCTTCCTGCGGGAGGCGGAAACGGCGGCCCGCCTCTCGCACCCGCACATCGTGCCGATTCATTCCGTCGGCGAAGGTCCCGACGGACTCGTGTACTTCGTCATGGCGTATGTGGATGGTGAATCGCTCGCGGCGCGCCTCAAACGCCGCGAGCGACTGCCACCAGAGGAAGCCCGGCGCATCATGATGGAAACGGCGGACGCACTGGGCGCCGGGCACGCCCTCGGCATCATCCATCGCGACGTCAAACCCGACAACATCCTGTTGGAGGGGAGCCGCGGCCGAACGGTCCTCACCGACTTCGGCATCGCCAAGGCGCTCACCTCGACGACGGGGCCGGGCACGCTGACCGCCACCGGCGTCGCGATCGGCACGCCGCACTACATGAGTCCCGAGCAGGCGGCCGGCGATCGCGAGATCGACGGGCGGTCCGACATCTACAGTCTGGGTGTCGTGGGGTACCAGATGCTCGCCGGAGAGCTGCCGTTCTCGGCGCCGACGGTTCCGGGGCTGCTGCTCAAACAGATCACCGAGCAGGCACCAAACCTCCAGGACAAGACGCCCACCTGTCCCGACGATCTCGCCTCCTGCGTCATGCGCTCGCTCGAGAAGGAGCCGGAGGCTCGCTGGCCGACCGCCGACGCATTGCGGCGCGCACTGGAATCGCGCAGCGCGCCGCCCTACCGGCCGTCGCGTCGCACGAGCGGCGGCGCCGCGGCGCGCGGCGAGACCCGTCTGGGCGGGGGCCTGCCGCCGGCCAGGTTGTCGGGCGGCGGTCGCCCGCCGGAGCGCCGGCGCACGATGCGGCCGGTCAAGCGGGATCCCAAGTCCGATCTCACGCCGAGTGGTGAGTCGAAGATGGTCGCGAAGTTTCGCGACAGTTTCGTCTCGTGGGCGTCCGTCTGCGGCGGACTGATGTTCATCGATCTGATCATGGGCAACGGTCTCGGCTGGTCGCTGTTCCCGACGGCTATTTGGGGGGGCTTTGGCCTGCTCCCGCAGTACATGAAGCTCTGGCAGAACGGGTATTCGTGGCGCGATGTGCTCAACCGCCCGGCCGCACCGGATGCCCAGGAGGCGCTCCGGGGTCCGCGGCGCGCGCTGGGGCCGCCCAAGGCCGACGAGTTCGGCCGCCATGTCGACACCGTCCGCCTGGCACGCAACGACCGGGAGGCAATTCTCAAGATCATGGAGCGCGTCCCCTCTTCGGAGCGGAAGCTGCTCCCCGACGTGGTCGTCACGGTCGACGCGCTGCTGAAACGGGCCGAAGAGCTCGCGCGGATGCTGCACGGCATGAGCGCGGACGTGGATGATGGCGCGCTGGCGCGGATCGAGATGCGCATCGAAGCGGTGAAGCATCATGAAGAAGGAACGGAGCGCGAACGTCAGCTCAGTCTCCTGGAGCGGCAGCGCCAGGCATTGAGCGATCTGTTGACGCGGCGCAGGCGGGTCGAGGACCAAATCGAATCGTGCATGCTGGCGATGCAGAACGTGCGCTTCGATCTGCTGCGACTCCGGTCGGCGGGAGTGGCGGCGGTGCTCAGCGATCTGACGAATGCCACGCAACAGGCCCGGGCGCTGTCGCGCGACGTCGATCACGCCATCGAGGCAGCCGGCGAGATCCGCGACATGCTCAGTGCGTCTCCGGCCCCCGCTTCGCCCCCCCCGCGCGGCCCGCGGCCCCGGTCCTCGCCGTAGAGTCCTGCGCAGCCCAGCACTCGCGCACCAGCGCCGGACCGTTGTCCCGCCGCAGCGCGAAGTCCAACAACTCCACAAAGCTCGCGGCCGCGTCCTCGCAGCGCCCGGCGCGTAGCGCGGCGACCGCTGCAAATTCCCGATAGCGCGCCGATCCCGGACGCCGGCCGACGGCATACGTGAGCAGGCTGTCGGCGAGGCCGGGCGGCGCATTCAACGCGATCTGGCCAAGGGCCTGGGTGAGAAACTCGCCCGGGAACGGATGGCGAAACGTCCCTTGCGCCGCGGTCAACGCCGCACGCGCCTGGGACGCGGCGTCGCCCCAGCGAGATCCCCGCACGGCCACCAACGCCATCGCGGCGCGTATCTGCGCGGTGTCGGCACCGGCGACCAGTGCTCCCTGGAGCGCCGCCGCGGCGAGCGGCTGGCTCCGCGCGGCCGCGAGCAAGGCGCGCATCTGGAGCGCGTCGGCTCCGCCACGGCGGGCGATCACCACGCCGAGGAGCGAGTCGGCCTGTGCCGTATCGCCCAGCGCCAGGCGAACGGCGGCAGTGCGCACGCTCCATTCGGCCACATCCGGCTGCGCGCGCCGGGCCGCATCGAGATAGGGAAGCACGCCGGCATCGCTGCGGCGGGCGGCGAGAATGCGCAACAGCGCGAATGGTGATGTGCCGGCGTCGCGGTTGCCTAGCTGCACGAGCGAATCGAATACGGCGTAGGTCGCGGCGTCGGGATCCAGAAACCGCCGCGCCGCGACGAACTCGAGCCGGGGCCGGTCGTCGGTGTGGTCGAAAGTTGCGCGCGCGACGAGGCGCGTCACCCCGGAGTCACCCAACAACATCCGGCCAAAGTATTGGTCCTGCGATTCGAGGTTGAGCCACTCCCTGCCGAGCGTGTACAGCTGACCGCCTGGGCCAAGGAGCTGCGCGAGCCATGCCCGGTCGTACGTAATCGGGCGCGGCGAGGCGAGCACGATGAGATCGGCGGTGCCGCCGAACCACACGTGCACGTGGGGGAACACCTCGCGCAACGATCGCACGATGCCGGCGACGATCGGTCGCGGCAGCTGGTACAGCTGGATCCACTGGCAAAAGACGCCATCATCGGCGAGCCGGGCCTTGGCGATGCGGAAGAATTCCGGCGTGTACAGCGTCGCGATACCCGCGACCCACGGATTCGAGGGCTCGGACACGATCACGTCGTAGCGCTCGCGGTCGAGTTGCAGCGCGCTGCGCGCGTCGTCTACGACTACGTGCACGGTGGGGCGCGCGAGCACGCTATCGTTCACATGCTGAAACAGGCTGTCCATCTGCAGGACGGCGGGCTCGATCTCGACCACCTTGACGCGTGTGATGCCGGGCACGGTCGCGAGCACGTGCGTCGTCACCCCCGTCCCTTGGCCGATCACGAACGCCGATCGGGCACCGGGGCGCGCCACAACCGGGGCGAGGCCGATCATGATCTGCGTATCCATATCGCCGCGGTCGGACGCGTCCACCTTCCCGTTCACCCGCAGCGAGCGGCCGCTCTCGCCTTCCCAGACACTCACCGTGGCGTTCGGACCTTCCCGGAAAGCCAGCTGCCGCACCCCGCGGTGCTCGAGGAACCGCTGCCGCGCCGCCTTGTCCATCGGCTGGCGCGCGTAGATCGTGGGGCCGAGGTCGATGAGGCGCGTGCTCCAACCCGGCGCCGCCGCGGCTGCCAGCAGTACGACGGTCCCCAACGCTCCCCCCGTCAACACCCGCACCCGGATCCGCCGGTCCTCCGCTGATCCCTCGGCGATGCCGCGCGCGGCAAGCACCGCGAGCGCGAGCGCGGCGATGCCGTTGACGATCAGCCCGAGGCGCAGCGTCGCCTGCGTTCCCAGAGCCACGATGAGCACGAAGCCGGTGAGCACCGCGCCGAGGATGCTGCCGATCGTGTTGAGGGCGTAGGCGGCACCGACGTCCGACCCGCGCGCCTCGCGAGTACGCGCGGTGAGGTCGGCGAGCAGGGGGAACGTCATCCCCATGCCGATTGCCGGGACGAGGACGACCGCGCCGACGGCGACGCCCATCAGCAAGAGGCGCGCAGCGGCGCTCAGATCGGCAATCTGGAACACGGCGATGATGTAGGAGGGCAGGAATCCGAAGAACACGAACAGCAGCGCGGCGCCGATACCGCTGACCCCCTGGGCGAGCGCGGCATTGGCGGCGGTATCGATGCGCGGCGCGCTGCGGCGGGCGACCATGATGCTGCCGAGGCCGATGCCCAGGAGAAACACGAGCAGAATCAGCGTAAAGGCGTAGGTGGACCCGCCGACGATCATGATCAAGACGCGAGTCCAGGCGATTTCGTTGAGCAGGGACGCGAACGCGGTGAGGGCAAGAAGCGCTAAAGCGAGGTAGTGGAGGGCGGTGGAGGTTGGTGGAGGTTGGTGGAGGTGCTCCTCAGCGGGCGTGTGTCCGACTTCCAACGTGTCTTGCTGACACCCGAGCTGAATGGCGGCCGCACCGATGGCGAGGTTCAGCGCCGCGGTTCCCCAGAGCGAAGCCCGCACGCCGACAAACTCGATCAGGAAGAAGCCAGCCAGTGCCGTACCGATCATCGCGCCGAGTGTGTTCAGGCCGTACAGGCGGCCCAGCGAGGGCTTGAGCAATCCCCGGTCTTCGCCCATGAGGGCGCGCGTCAGGACGGGCAGTGTGCCACCCATCAGGGTGGTCGGGATGAGCAGGACCAGGGCTGCCAGTCCAAACCGCAGCGCCACGCTGGCGCCACCGCCGAGGGCCAGCGGGCCCGCGGTCACGATGTAGACCCAGTGCGCCAGTCCGAGCACGAGTGGTGAGATGATCCCGAACACCCCGATGGCGATCTCGAGCCGGCCGTACAGCACCGCCGGCCGTGGCGCACGGTCCACGATCCGGCCGAATAGCCAGGCGCCCAGACCGAGGCCGCCCATGTAGGCGGCGACCACGGTCGTGACCGATTGAATGGTCGAGCCGAACGATTGATAGAGGACGCGGACCCAGAGCAGCTCGTAAATCAGGCCCGTGGCGCCCGAAAGGAAAAAGAGGAAGCTGTACAGGAGCGCCTGCCTAGAACGCATGCAGCTCGCGCATCGCCTGCGCGAGGTCCTCCACCTGTGGCAGGATATAGTCTTCGAGGTCGGGCGCGTACCCGACGAAGGTATCGGTGGACGCGACGCGCTTGACCGGCGCGTCGAGCCACGGGAAGCACTGATCGGCGATCCGGGCCGCGATCTCGGCGCCATATCCCCACGAGAAGGCGTCCTCGTACGCGACGATCACTTTGTTGGTCTTCCGAATCGATGCCTCGATCGTTTCCCAGTCCACCGGCGACAGCGACCGGAGATCGATCACTTCCACGCTGACGCCGTCCTTTTCCTCGAGCTCCTTGGCCGCGACGAGTGCGCGCTGCACGACGGCACCGTACGCCACTACCGTCACCGCCGTCCCGTCCCGCACGACCTTCGCCTTGCCGAAGGGAATCATGAAGTTGGGGCCGGGGTTGGGGGCTTTGTTGTAGGTCTGGCGGTAGAGGTGTTTGTGTTCGAGGAAGAGCACGGGGTCGTCGCAGCGGATGGCGGTGCGCAGCAGGCCATTCGCATCCAGGGCGGTGGCCGGACAGATGACTCGCAGCCCCGGCACGGACGTGAAGATGACCGCGCCCGTTTGCGAGTGATAGACCGAGCCGCCCTTGAGGTAGCCGCCGTACGTCACGCGCACTACGACAGGCGCACTGAAGTTGTTGGCGGAGCGCCAGCGCAGCGTGGCGAGCTCGTTGCGCAGCTGGTGATACGCGGGCCAGATGTAATCGAAGAACTGAATCGCGACGACCGGCTTGAGCCCGCGCGTCGCGAGTCCGATCGCGCGCCCGGCGATATTGGCTTCGGCGAGCGGCGAGTTGTAGACCCGGTCGCTGCCGAACTGGCGCTGCAGTCCCCACGTCACCTTGAAGACGCCGCCCTTGCCCTTCACTTCTTTCAGGTACTGCTCGCGGCTGACGTCGGCGACGTCTTCGCCGAAGACGAGAATGCGCGGATCGCGCGCCATCTCGTCCTTCATGCAGGCATTGAGCAGGTCCACCATCGTCGTGGGCTCACCGGTGAAATGCGGGTCGTCCTCCGTGTCGAACTGCTCCGATGTCGGATCGACGTCCGGCGAGTACACCCACAGCAGCGCGGTTTCCGGTTTGGGTTGCGGCGACGCGAGCGCCATGTCGGTGGCGACCTGGATGTCCTCGTCGACCTGCCCCTTGATCGCCTCGATCTCCGCCTCAGTCGCCACACCCTCATCGAGCAACCGCTTCGGGAACGCGGTCACGGCGTCGCGCTTCGCCTCAGCCTCGCGCTCGCGCGGCGGCTTGTAGAGGATTTCGTCGTCGGACAGAGAGTGCGAATAGGGGCGGATCACGTGGGCGTGGACGAGCGCGGGGCCTTTGCGCTGGCGG
>QHUE01000017.1 GCA_003221825.1 Gemmatimonadota bacterium | reverse complement strand
CGCTCAGCCTCTCTTGCATCGCGATCCGCTTGCCGCTGCGCATCGTGCGCCTCTTTGGACGAGAGTCCGAGGCTCTGCAGCGTCTGGCCGATGCTCTTGCCGCTCTGCAACCCGCTCAACAACGCCTCCGTCGTGATCGCGGAATTCTTCGAGCCCAGATTCTTCGCCAGCATGTTGGCCGCGATGAACTGCCCGCGCGTCAGCTTGGGGTTCGCCTGCTTGGCCATCATGTAGGCGCTTTCCATTGCCTCGGACGTCGAGCCGAGCTTCGTCGCGACGCCGCTGGGGAACGACGCGGTTTTGGGTGCCTTCGCCGCCGTATTCGACGGGTTCGTCGGATGGCCCATCGGCATATGCCGTGCGGCCGGGGGGGCGGCCGGCTTGCCCTGTGCGGTTCCGGTGGCTGCCGCGCCGAGCGTCAAGCCTGCGGCGGCGGCGACTGCAATGAGGACCTGCGAAATCGGCTTCATACTCTCTCCTCCTGGTTGACCCATAGTGATCCCACGGATGAGGGACTCCCGGAACCCGTTTTGAGTCACGTTTTAGGACTCCGGCGGGTCTATAGGCATCGTGCGCGTTTCAGTTTGCTGGCCGGTCATCGGGCTCACGCTCGGCGCCGCATCGCTCGCGGCGCAGACGTCGGTCGCGACCGGCCTGACCGCGGGGTCCGCCAAGCTCAGCGATCAGCGGTCCGAGCAGGCGTTCTCGGGCGTGCTGCAATGGCAGGCGACCCCGTGGCTCAGCTTCGCGGCGGCGCCATCGTTCGTCCACGTGAGCGACATGGTCAATGGAGGCACGCAGTCGAGCAACGGCTTCGCAGATCTGCCGCTGTCGGCTGCGGCGGTGCACGGGTTCCCCGCGGCCGGCGCGCCCACGATTGCGGCCGCGCTGACGCTCGTACTCCCCACCGGCAACGCCGCCTGCGGCCTCGGCAGCGGCACGATGTCCGAAGGCCTCGACATCGGACTCGGCGCGTCCCCCAACCCGAAGCTGCACCTGTCCGCGGATGCCAGCCGCAGCATCAGTAGCGTCTCCAGCCAGTCCACCCTGAGCGCGCCGCGCGCGACGTCGCTGCTCCTGGGCGGCGGTTATGACGTGGCGCCAACCTGGCGTGCCGACCTCTCGCTGGGAATCGACGTGGGACAGGTAGACTCGACGCAGGCGCTGAGTCGCGTCGTCAGCGGCGGCGTGAGCCACCGGCTCGGTCGGTCTGTGGCGCTTACGCTGGACGGCAGCGTTGGACTCTCGACAGGTTCGCCGAAATGGGTCCTCTCGCTCGGGCTCGGCAGCGTGTTTTCGGGCACATCGCCGGTGGGGTTGAGCGCGCCGCTGCGGCGCCTCAAGACAGGCTTTACCGGCGGCGTAAATCGGCAGGGAGGAACCGGGAAGATCGGCTGCCGCTAGACCATCGTCGGCACGTGGCGTACTATCAACGACCTCCGCTCCGCCGGGGGTTCACATGAAGCCGCTGTTGCCGCTCATCCTGCTCGCCGCTCCACTCTTCGCCCAAGCTCCTCGCGTCGCGCTGCCCGTCGGCGCGCGCGTCAAGATCGACAACGAGGCAGGCGGGCAGCCCATCGAAGGCACCGTCCTCGCCTGGCGCCGGGACACGCTGCTGGTCCAGCCGCAGGGCCGCGGTGACACGGTCCGCGTCGCACCCGACGCCGTCAAGAAGCTGCGCATCGTGGAGAGCCCGGCGCTGTGGCGCTACACGAGTGCCAGCGAAATCAACTTTCATTCCTCCGCCGACCTGCCGCGGCCGCGCGATCGCACGTCCGCAGCGGGGGACGCGTACGACCGGCTGCTGCTCGTCGGCACCAAGACGGAGCTCGCCGGCGTTGACCCCGTAACCGGTGCGGTGGTGTGGACACGCAAAGATCTGGCGGATCTCAAGGGCGTGTCCCTCGACGTCGCTTGGAACACCGGCTTCGCCATCATCACGCGCCGCGACACCATGGAGATCATCGACCTGCGCACCGGGCTGAAGCGCTGGGACAGTGGGTCGCTGTCATTCCTGGCCGCGCGCGGCTGGCTGCCGTCCCCCGCTGCCGATACCGCGATGCTGATACTGGGCCGTACCGCCGGCAGCGCGTCGACATTGATGGCCGTCGACGTCGCCAGCGGCAAAATGCGCTGGCGCCAGGACAGTGCCTTCCGGGTCGAACCCAAGGTCTTCGAATCGGGCGGCGTGTCCTACTTGTTCGGCAATCAATCACCATTCGCCGACAGCGACACGACCTTCGTCCTGTACCTCAGTACCGACGGGCCGATTCGGCTCGACTCACGTACGGGCCGCGTGCTGTGGCGCGGAACCACGCTGGGGGCCGCCAAACTCCCGCTCCCCGCGGACGGATACGCGTCGATCGTGGAGCAGCTCGGCGTGCTGTTTGTCCCATCGGGCGACAGCCTGCTCGCGCTGCACGGGAACGACGGCACCGCCGCCTGGCCCGCCGCGCACCGGTTCAAGAATCACGTCTTCCGCATCGTGCCCACGCCCAAAGGGCTGCTCGTACGCGGCTACGAATGGTTCGACCTGCTCAATCCCGCCACGGGAGTCTCGCTGTGGCGCGCGCCCGTCGCGCTCAAGAATGCAACCTGGGATATACGGCGTGGCGACACCGATTATGTCGCAGGGGATAAACGCGTCGTTGCGATCAACCTTGCGGACGGGACCGTCCGGACGATCGCCACGGTGGACTTCAAGGGCGGTGAACGACCGACCAACTTCACCGTGTGGAAGCAAGGACTCATCCTCAATTCCTGGCACAACCTGGCGCTCGTGGATCGCCAGGGGACGGTGCGCTACCAACGCGAGTATCCCTCTCCCAAGCTGAGCTTCGGTGAAGCCCTGAGGAACAGCGCCGCCGGGTCCGACATCATGCGGCCGACCACGCGCTGGGTGGGCTCGCGCATCTTCTTCTATACCGGTGCGAAAGACGAACAGGGTCGCGAGGGATTCAGCGTCGTCGAGGTGGACCCCGCCGACGGGCGCGAAGTCGGACGCCTCTGGTTCAACGAGCGCATGCCGTCCTACCGGCTCGACGACGTCGCCAGCGTCGCCTATTACCACCGCGACGACCACACTCTGGACGCCCTTCCGTTCCTCGATGGCGACGACCTCATCTACGCGGTACGCAACGGACAGCGCGGCATCGTCGAACACCTCCTCGCGATGGGCGAGGATGCCGGCGCCCGAGGCACGGACGACTGGACGCCCCTGCACTACGCGGCGCTCAATGGTCAGGCGGATGTGGCGCGGGTCCTGATTGGCCATGGCGCCAAGGCTGACGCCAAGACGCGAGCGGGCTGGACGCCCCGGATGCTGGCTGCGCGCGAGCGTCACGACAGTCTCGCCCAGGCGCTGGGCACGCCAGCCGACTCGAGCAGCGCGGGGGCCGCCGCGGCCAATGGCTGGCGCCTGGCCCGGCAGGGACGGATCGCGGAGGCGCTCGCCGAGGTGAGCCGCGGCGCAGTGCTGGACTCGACGCTCGGTCTGTGGCCGGATGTCTGGGGGACCGTTTGCTGGGAGGGCGCGCTGGCCGGCCAGGCCGCGGCGGTGCTCGCCGTGTGTGACCGCGCGGTCGAGCGTACCCCGCCCGACGACGCGAACTTTGGCTCGGCACGTGTGTGGCGGGCGATCGCGCGCGCGCTCGCGGGGAATCTGGACGGGGCGGCGGCCGACCTCGAAGGCGACTGCGGCTGCGCGGATGACAACCGCTCGCTGGGAGGTTGGGTCGCCGCGCTCCGTCAGGGCCGCAACCCCTTCTCACCCGCGGTGCTCGAGAGGCTGCGGCGATAGATCCTGCGGGCCCAGAATTGGTTCGAGGAGCGACGCTCACCACAATAACCCCTCTCTTCCTTTTATCCCGAGACACGGCGGTTGTCAGCGAAGGACCTGCTTGCAGGAAAAACCGTTTCCTCAAACAGTCGCCGCGATTATCTTTGGGCTTCCTAGGCGTCTCGGCCTCTCGGCGTCTCGGCGTCTGGTATTCGGGTGGCTAGCTCAGCTGGTTAGAGCGCCGGTCTCACATACCGGAGGTCACAGGTTCGAGTCCTGTGCCGCCCACTGTCAATGCGAAATGCGAAAGTGGGAATGCGAAATTGAAAGGAAAGGTCGTGAGCTTATCGAACCCTGCCTCTAAATTTCGCATTCCACATTTCCCACTTCGCATTTTTTCCTGATGCGCCGCGTCCTCTTCCTCCATCACCGCCCCTCCCGGGAGTGCCGTGGTTAGCCCGAGCTACCACCTCTCGGCCGAAGGGGAACCGATGTATCACGGGCGCGTGCTCGAGCTGATCAAGCAATTCAAGGTGCGCCGCGTGTGTGACATTGGCGGCGGGGCTCATCCCACGTTGTCGCTCGCAGAAGTGCGCGCCCTGAACCTCGAGTACACGCTGCTCGACATCTCCGCGGTCGAGCTCGCCAAAGCGCCGCAGGGGTATGTCACACTGCAGGCGGACATCACAGAACAGATTG
>QHUE01000073.1 GCA_003221825.1 Gemmatimonadota bacterium | reverse complement strand
GCAGGAGTTCGAAGGAATCCACAACCGGACCGACTTCGACCTGTCGAACCACCAGAAGCACGCCGGCAAGAAGCTCGACTATCTCGATCCCAAGACGAACGAGCGGTTCATTCCCTACGTCGTCGAGACCTCCGCAGGCGCGGACCGCACGACGCTGGTCGTGCTGTGCGACGCCTATAGAGAAGAAGACGTGCGCGGCGAAGAGGCCGCCGAGGGCGGTGAACAGCGCGTGGTGCTGAAGCTCAAGCCCTCGCTGGCGCCGCTGAAGGCGGCCGTGTTCCCGCTGGTCAACAAAGACGGAATGCCGGAGCTGGCTCATCGCATTCACGACGACCTGCGGCGTCACTTCAACGTCTTCTTCGATGATGGCGGGTCGATCGGCCGCCGCTACCGCCGCCAGGATGAGGCCGGCACGCCGTTCGGCATCACCATCGACGGTCAATCCACGCAGGATCAGACCGTGACGGTGCGCGACCGCGACACGCTCAAGCAGGATCGCGTGGCCGCCGGCAAGCTCGTCGAGTACCTGAAGCAAAAGCTGGCGGGTTGAAGCGGGTGCTCGTCGAATGCCGCGATCTCTTCTTCCGCGGCAAGCTGCAGGTGATTCTCACGACGTCCGGAGCGGAGCCGGTCCAGGGCGAGCCCTGCGACCTCGCGGTCATCGAGCTGGGGCGGCCTGACGTCCCGCAACGCATCGCCCAGCTCGTCGCGCGCGGCGTGCCGGTGCTTGCGTTCGGCTCGCACGTCGATGCGGGGGCGCTGCGCGCCGCGCGGGAGCTGGGTGCGCGCGCCGTCCCGAATTCCGAAGTGGAGCATTCGCTGCGCGCGCTGTTGTAGGCCCTGGGAGCGGCCCTCATGCCACGAGATCGTAAACGCGTTGACGTCCTGGTCCTCGGCGCGGGCGCCGCGGGCCTCGCGGCGGCGCGCGATCTCTCACACGCCGGCCTGCGCGTCACCGTGATCGAGGCGCGGCCGCGCGTCGGCGGCCGCGTTCTCACTCTGCACGATCCACGCGCACCAATCCCGCTCGAGCTCGGCGCCGAGTTCATTCACGGCGCGTCCGCCGCAACCCTTCCCCTCGCGCAGGCGGCCGGGCTCGCGGTGTTGGAGCTGCCCGATACGCATGAGCTCGCCGCCGCCGGCCGGCTCACGCCGATGGGGGGGTTTTGGGAGCTCGCCGACCGGATGAACCGCGATCTGGCGCGGCGGCTCGCGGCCCGCGGGAAGGATTTCCCGGTGAGCGAATATCTCGACTCCGCGCGCGTCCCGGCCGCACGTCGCGGCTTGCTGCGGGACTTCGTGCAAGGTTTCTACGCCGCGCACCCGGACCGGTTGAGTGCGCAGTCGCTCGCGGTCGAGACGGAGGGCGGTGACGAAGCAGACGAGGTCCAGGGCAAGCAGTTCCGGATCGCGAACGGCGGAGACGCACTCATGAAATGGCTCCGGGACGGGTTGGATCCCGACCGCACCCAGGTGCGGCTCAGCACCGTTGCGGAATCGGTCGAATGGAAGCGCGGTGCTGTCAGCGTCGCGTGTCGGGGCAGCGACCGCGCCCCGTTGCCTACGCTGCGCGCCCGCACCGCGTTGATCACGGTGCCGCTCGCGGTCCTGAAGGCTGGAGCGGTGCGGTTCGATCCGGCGCTCCCGGCCAAACAACGGGCGCTGGCGGGCATCGAAACGGGGCAGGTGTTCAAGATCGTGCTGCGATTCCGCGAGGCGTTCTGGGAGAAACCGGAATTCTTGAAGGAGCGGCGCCCGCAGGCCGGCTCGAACGGCGGCGGGTTGGCCTTTCTGCACGCGCACGGCGCCGAGGTCCCGACATGGTGGACCTCGCTCCCGGTGCGCTCGCCGGTGCTCACCGGTTATGTGGGCGCCGTCGCCGCCGAGCAGCTGCTCGCGGAGGAGCCGCCATCGCGGCTCGAGCGCAGCCTGGTGGCGCTGTCCGAGGTCCTCGCGGTACCGCGACGCGACCTGGAGCAACAGCTGGACGCGTCGGCCAGTCACGATTGGCGCGCCGATCCCTTCGCGCGCGGCGCCTACAGCTACATCGGCGTCGGCGGCAACAACGCGCCGCGCGCGCTGGCCCGGCCCGTGGAGGGGACGCTCTTCTTTGCCGGAGAAGCGACGGACGGCGCGCAAATCGGGACTGTAGCCGGCGCGCTATCGAGCGGGCGGCGCGCCGCGCGGGAGGTGTTGCGGGTGCTAAAATAGGTGTGACTCCTCCTCGGGAATCCCGCATGCCGGTCATTGCCAAAACCGTCGTCCTGCTCATCCTCTCCAACATCTTCATGACGTTCGCCTGGTACGCACACCTCCGGCATTTGAGCCAGCGGCCCTGGATCGTCGCCGCGTTGGTGAGCTGGGGGATCGCGGTGTTCGAGTATCTGCTGCAGGTGCCGGCGAACCGCATCGGTCATGCGCAGCTGCAGCTCGGCCAGCTCAAGATCCTTCAGGAAATCATCACGCTCAGCGTCTTCGTGCCGTTTGCCGCCTTCTATATGAAGGAACCCGTGCGGCTCAATTACCTCTGGGCGGGCCTGTGCCTCTGCGGGGCGGTATTCTTCGTGTTCCGACACTAGTATGACGACTCGACTTCTCGTGGACCGCGACCGCGAGCTGCTGCGCCATTTCCTCGCCGCCATCGCCTACCGCACGCAGAAAGCGCTGCGCGGCGCTCCCGAGCACTATCCGACCTTCAGCGCCGGCAACCGCGTCCGCACGCCAGTCGAATTGCTGCGCCACATGACGGCGCTGATGGGTTACGTACGCACGTTGTTTCAGGGCGGATCGTATCCGGTGAAGCCCGATCCGCTGCCCACCTTCAAAGAAGAAGTGGCGCGCTTCCACGATATGATCGAGGCGGTGGGCGAGCTGCTGGCGAGCGGCGCGCCGTGCTCGATTGCCACTGAACAACTGTTGCAGGGGCCGTTCGCGGACACCATGACCCATGTCGGCCAGCTCGCCATGCTGCGCCGTCTCGCGGATTCGCCCGTGGCTCCCGAAAACTTCGTCTACGCCGACATCCGCGCCGATCGCCTGGGCGTCGAGCAGCCGCCCCCTGCGCGCCCGGACAAGCATTGGCCGGATGCCCCGCAATGACGGTCACAAAAAAAGGGGGCCTCGCGATGGCGAGGCCCCCTTCAGGTTTACGCTTCTGTTAGCGCGTCTTGCCGTTGCCGACTTGGACTTCGATCTGGCGCGGTTTCGCCTTCTCGCTCTTGGGAAGCGTGAGCGTGAGCACGCCGTTGTCGTAGTTGGCCCTGATGTCGTTCGGTTCGACCGACGCAGGCAGGGTGAACGACCGCTCGAACGCGCCGTACGTCCGCTCATAGCGGTGGACACGCTCCGTCTTTTCCTCTGCTTCCTGCTGCTTGGTGCCGTGAATGGTCAGGAGATTACTTTCGAGAGAGATCTTGATCTCCTCGGGCTTGACCCCGGGAACCTCCGCCACGATCCGGATCGCATCGGCCTCTTCAAACACGTCGACGGCAGGAACCCACGCAGCGGCGGCGCTGTCGCGGTACTGCCAGTCCAGACCGCTCAGTGTTTCGTTCAGGACTCGCTGAATCCGGTCAGTCAGGTGGGGGAGCCCCGCACCTGACTCCCTCGCGTAGTTGCGCGTGGTCAAAAACATATTGTGCCTCCGATAAAAAGGGTTGCACCGGGGCCCGAAGCAACCGGCGTGCCATTTTTTGGGCCACTTTCTTGCCAGTTTGACAAACCCGCGGTTTCAATCTGGCAGCCGCCCTGTCAGGATTGCGCTATCTTTTTTCCAATGCGCCTCATCGCTCTACTTGCCGTCTTGGCGGGCCTCGCCGCTTCGCCTCCGCCGGGCTACCGCATCCTGGTGGCCAGCGAATCGGGCGACATCGTCACGGAGTTGACCTGGGACGGGACGTCCCTGGCCGTTGCCAAGGTCGTGCCCGTCGGCATCATGCCCGCCGATATCGACGGCCCGCATAACGTGACGGTCGCACCGGACGGCTCGGCCTGGTACGTGACCATCGCGCACGGGACGCCCTATGGTTCGCTGTGGAAGATGAGCGCCGGCAGCGATACGCTGCTGGGGCGGGCACAGGTGGAGATGTTTCCCACCACGATCGCCCTCACGCCCGACGGCGCCCTGGCCTTCGTCGCCAATTCCGATTTCCACGGCGATCACCCGCGCATGAACCTCGTGACCATCGTACAAACCGCGACGATGACGCCGCTGACGAATCTCCCCGCGTGCGACATGCCGCACGGCGTAAAGGCCAACCACGCCGGGACGCTCGTATACGTGTCCTGCATGAATTCGGACGAAATACTGGAGATCGATCGGCAGAGCTTCAGGATCCGGCGCCGGCATAAGACTGGTAGCGGGGTGTCGCCGACCATGATGCCCATGCATGCCACCTCGTCAGGTCCGCCCCAACACGACTGCATGCCGACGTTCGTGTCGGTGTCGCCGGACGACCGGCGCCTGTACGTCGCGTGCAATCACGGCAACACGCTGCAGGTGCTCGATGCCGCGTCGCTCGAGCTGCTGCAGGAAATTCCCGTGGGCGCGGGCGCGTACAACGTCGAGCCGTCGGCCGATGGGCGGTGGGTGATCGTGACCAACAAGAAAGCGCAAAGCGTGTCGCTGGTGGACGCGCAGAGCCTGACGGAGGTCGCGAAGATTCAGACCTCGAAGCCACTCCCGCACGGGGTGGCCTATTCCCCCGACGGTCGCTGGGCCTTCATCTCTCAGGAGAGCGTCGGGATCGATCCGGGCGCCGTGGATGTCATCGATCTCACGACGCGCGCCCGCGTCGCCACCATTCCGATTCCGCGGCAGCCGACCGGCATCACCATTCTCCGGACTCCATGATCCACACGACGACGGTTTCGCTCTCGCCCGCCGATGTGCTGGCGCGCGTGCAGCAGTTCTTCGCCGAGCGCGTCCCCAATGCGGCGGCATTCGTAGAAACGTCCGGGCCCACGTTCGTGACGCTGCGCGGCCAGGGGGGCGAGGAAGTGGTGATCAGCGCGTGGGAGGACAAGGAAAAAGGGGTCACTCGCGTGCGCGCCTCGACCTTGTTCTTCGATCAGGCGCTCGACCGGTTTTTCTCGACGCTGCCGCTGGCGTCGCAGGTGGAGGTCGCGTGACGGCCGGGGTCGGCGAGCGCTACGGCGTGCGCGTGATGGTGACGCCCGCCTGGGAGCAGGTCTCGCTCCAGGTCGATGACACGACCACAGTCGCCCAGCTGAAACGCGAAGCGCTGCGATCCGCGCTGAAGACGACCGCGGGCGAGGAGGCGTGCGTCGTCAAGTTTCGGGGCGCGTTGGTGCTCGACGAGTCGGTCACGCTGCGCGCGCTCGGCGCCGGGCCGAACGCCCCTTTCATCGTGCTGCCGGGTAGGCGCCAGCCAGTCCGGTGAGCACTTACGCGTTCACCCGCGCCGTCACGGTTTTCGCGGTCGGGTTTCTGCTGCTCAACGCCGTGTTGTTGTTGATGATCGACCGGATCGTCTGGGCCGCCGTGTTTGTTGGCGTCGCGCTGCTCGCCGTCCTCGGGTGGTTCTGGTTCCGCCGCGCGATGGTGGAGCTCGCCGATGCGCGAAAAGAGATGAAACGCGAGGTCGAATTGCTGCGCGATCTGTTGCACACGCACCACAAAGAATAGGTGTCCGTCGTCGTCTGGAATCCCGCGTGCCGGCATCATTACGGCGGCGCGGGGCATCCGGAGCGCCCGCAACGGTTCGAAGCGGTGCTCGACGCGCTGCGCCGCCCCGACGTTGCCTCGCTCGTGCGCTGGGTCGAGGCCGCACCGGCACAACGAGCGTCGCTGGAAGTCGTCCATCCCCCGTCCTATCTCGATATGCTCGAGACGCTGGCCGCGCGCGGCGGCGGCGCACTCGATGCCGACACCTTCCTCGGGGCCCGGAGCCTGGAGAGCGTGCTCGCGTCGGCGGGGGTCGCGCTCGCGGCGGTCGAACAGGGGCTGCAGGCCGGCAGCGCGTTCGGCATCACGCGGCCCCCTGGCCACCACGCGCTCGCCGCTCGGGCGATGGGGTTTTGCTTCCTGAACAACGTGGTGCTGGCGGCGCGGCACGCGCAGGCGCTCGGGTGCGCGCGCGTGCTGATCGTGGACTGGGACGTGCACCACGGGAACGGGACTCAGGCGCTGGTCGAGCGCGATCCGTCGATTCGGTTCGTCTCGATGCATCAGTACCCCTGGTATCCCGGGACCGGAGCGGAAGACGAGCTCGGCGTCGGCAACGTGTTCAACGTTCCGCGGCCCGGCGGCTTGCCACGCGCCGTCTACGCGCGCGACTTCCTGGCCGGCGTGGACGCCGCGCTCGCGCAGTGGCATCCGGACATCCTCCTCGTCTCCGCGGGATTCGACTCACTCGCCGGCGATCCGCTCGGCGAGTTTACGCTCGAGCCCGACGACATCGTCCACTGGACGGAGGCGCTGCGCGAGCGGATGGGCACCCGTCCCGTCGTCGGCGTCTTGGAAGGCGGCTACCGACTCGATCTGCTCGCCGCCGGTGTCGTCGCGCACGTGCGCGCGCTATCTTGAGCAGGTGACCGCCTCCACCGCCCCGGCGCAGCAGCCACAGGCCTCGAAGCATTGGCCGGCCAGCATCTACCGGCGGCCCGATGGCGCGCTCGAGCAGGACATTTCCCCCACCCGCATCCGCGAGATCCTGCAGGCGGGGGAGGGCGAGCTGTGGGTGGACATCGAAAGCACGAGCATGCATCAGCACGCGTTGCTCGAAAAAGTCTTCGGGTTCCACCCGCTGGCCATCGAAGACACCCTGTCGCCGGGGACCCGCGTCAAGTTCGAGGAATACGACCGCTACGTCTTCGTGGTGATGGCGGTCATTCGCTTCGACGAGGGAACGCCGGAGCCGTGGGATCTCGCCACGTCGAACATGTATTTCTTCCTCGGCAAGAACTTTCTCGTCACCGTCCACGCACTGCCCTCCAAGAGCTGCAGCACGGTGCGGGAGCGGCTGATGCGCAGCCCGGAGCTGATGGCGCGCGGCGCCGAGATGATGATGCACAACATCATCGACCAGTCGGTCGATGCGTATTTCCCGCTGGTCGAAGAGCTGAACGGGCTGGTCGATGGCCTGGAGGAGCGGCTGTTCGAGCAGTTCGACGAGAAGCTGATTCACGAGATCTTCAAGGCAAAGCGCGCGGCGTTTTCGCTGCGGCGCCACATCGGGCCGATGCGCGAGGTGCTCAACATCCTCACGAACCGCCCCTGCGGCTACATTCGCCCCGAGACACAGCTCTATTACCGCGACGTCTACGACCACACGATCCGCATCACCGAATCGGTGGACACGGTCCGCGACTTGCTCGCCGGCGTGCTCGAAACCTACCTGTCCCAGACATCGAACCGGATGAACCGCGTCATGAAGCAGTTGTCGATCGTCGCGACGATCGCGCTGCCGTTGGTCGTCGTGGGCGGCATCTTCGGCATGAACTTCAGCCAGATGCCGTGGACGCATCACCCCTACGGCTTCTACGGCGCGCTGATCACGATGGCCGCCGTCTCCGGCATCATCCTCTGGTGGCTCAAGAAGAATCGCTGGCTGTGAAGCTGCACGTCGAGCAGTGCTCGATCACGACACGCCACCCCTTCGTCATCGCCCGTGGCTCGACCAACGGCTACAAGCGCGCCTGGGTCCGGCTCGTCGATGAGGACGGGCAAGAGGGATGGGGTGAAGCCGATCCATCCTCGTTCTATGGCGAGACGCTCGACACGGTGCTCGCCGGCTTCGAGCGGCTCAGCGCGCACATGCCGCGCGATCCGTTCGACCTCGAAGCCGCGGAGGATCGCTGGGAGCACGCGCTGCCGAAGAACTGGGCGGCCCGCGCCGCGCTCTCGGCCGCGCTGCATGACCTCGTTGGGAAGAAGCTGCGGCAGCCGTTGTGGAGGCTGTGGGGACTCGATCCCAAGCGTGCGCCCCTGTCCTCCTTCACGATCGGGCTCGATTCGGCGAACAAGATGCGAGCCAAAGTGCGTGAAGCCGAGGACTACCCCATTCTGAAAGTGAAGCTCGGCACCGACCGCGACGAAGAGATTCTCCGTACTGTGCGCGAGACGACGCGGAAGCCCCTGCGCGTGGATGCCAACGCAGGCTGGACCGTGGCACGGGCCAAGCAGATGATCCCGGTCTTGAAGGAGTACGGCGTCGAGTTTCTGGAGCAGCCGCTCGCGCCTGATGATCTGGACGGCCTGCTCGAGGTGCGGCGCGTGGCGTCCAAGCACCATCTGCCGGTCGTGGTGGACGAAAGCTGTCTGGTCGCCGCCGATATCCCGCGGCTCGCGGCCCGAGTGGACGGAATCAACATAAAGCTCGCCAAGTGCGGCTCGCTGCGCGAAGCGCTGCGCATGATCGCCACCGCACGGGCGCACGGCATGCTCGTCATGGTCGGCTGCATGATCGAGACGTCGCTCGGCATCACCGCCGCCGCCCACTTCACGCCGCTCGTGGACGCCGCTGATCTCGATGGCGCGGCCCTGACCGTGGACGACCCGTTCATTGGCGCGACGATCGACCAGGGACAGATCCGCCTGCCCACGGAGCCCGGCCTCGGCGTCAGGCGCAGATGAGCACGCCGCGCTTTGTCGCGGTGGTGCTGCCCGTCCCGGTAAACCGCTCCTACATCTACGCCGTCCCTGAACCGCTCGCCCCGCGCGTGGGACCCGGCGCGCGCGTCGTAGTGCCGCTGAGGGGAGGGGGCCGAAGCGTGGTGGGCATCGTGACTGAAGCCGTCAGCCATCTGCCGTCAGCAGGCGTGGAGATCAAGCCAATCATGGCCGCTCCGGACGATGAGCCTGCGATCTCGCCGCCGCTGCTCGAGCTGGGGCGCTGGATGTCGGACTACTACGGCGCGCCGCTCGGTCTCTCGCTGCGCGCGATTCTGCCGGGGCCGCTCTGGAGCGTGGCGCGGCCGAAAGGCCCGGCGCCTCTCGAGGAACGGGTGCTGGTGCTCACCGGAAACGGGATGGAATCGCTGCTCGAGCGGGAGCGGCGCTTCAAGCGGGCGCCCAAGCGGCGGGCGGTCTACGAGACCGTCGAAGCGCTGGGCGGCTCGGCCCCGGTTTCGCATCTCGTCAAGCAGCTCAACCTCTCGACCAGCGCGCTCGAGGGCCTGGTGCAGCAAGGGCTCGCCCGCATCGAGCGCGTGCCCGAGATGCGCGATCCGTTTGCAGACCTCTCGTCACCTCCACCCCCCTTGCTCACCGAGGACCAGCGCCGTGTCGTACAGGGAATTCTTGGCACCGCCCTCCACCAACCTGCCTTAATTCATGGCGTTACGGGCTCGGGCAAGACACTCGTGTACCTCGACGTGCTTCGTGCTGTCGTGCAGTCGGGAAACGGGGCGATCCTGCTCGTGCCCGAGATCGCCCTCACGCCGCAGACGGTCGCGCGTGTGCGCGGCGTGTTTGGCGACAAGGTTGCGGTGCTGCATTCGGGGCTGTCCGACGGCGAGCGCGCCGATGCGTGGCGGGCGCTACGCCGCGGCGAGCGGCTGGTCGCGGTCGGGCCGCGCTCCGCCGTGTTCGCGCCGGTGCAGCGGCTCGGCGCGATCGTCGTGGACGAGGAGCACGAGCCGAGCTACAAGCAGGGGTCGGCGCCGCGCTACCACGCGCGCGACGCGGCCGGCATCCGCGCCCGACTCGAGGGCGCGCGCCTGATCCTCGGAAGCGCCACGCCGTCGCTGGAAAGCCTGCAGCTGGCGAGCGAGGGACGTGTCACGACGTTCGCGCTGCCCGACCGCATCGGGGCGCGGCCGCTCCCACCGGTGGAGGTCGTGGACCTGCGCAGCGCGCCCCGCCTCGCGCCCGCCGAAACGGGGGGAGGGGTGATTCCCTGGAGCGAGGCGCTCGATACTGCCGTCTCCGGCGCGTTGGACCGCGGCGAGCAGGTGATTCTGCTGCTCAATCGCCGCGGGTTCGCGACGTTCGTGCAGTGTCCCGCCTGCGGCAACGTCCCCGGCTGTCCCCAGTGCGCCATCGCGCTGACGGTGCACCAGACGCCGCCGGCCATGCGCTGCCACTACTGCGGCCACGAAGAGCGTATACCGGATACCTGCGTTGTTTGCGGCCACGAGACCCAGCGCTTGCGCGGTTTGGGCACCCAGCAGCTCGAGCACTTCGTAGGGCTGCGCTATCCGCGCGCCCGCATTGCGCGGATGGATCTCGATACGACGACGAGCAAGTGGGCGCACCATCACATCCTGGAGCGGATGGCGCGCGGCGAGGTGGACATCCTGCTGGGCACCCAGATGATCGCCAAGGGGCTCGATTTCCCGAACGTGACGGTCGTGGGCGTCGTGGATGCCGACACCGGGCTGCATTTTCCCGATTTTCGCGCCGGCGAGCGCACGTTCCAGCTTGTGGCCCAGGTGGCGGGCCGGGCGGGGCGGGGGCCACGCGGCGGGCGGGTGTTCGTGCAGACGCGTGCGCCCGGTCACCACGCCATCCGGGCGGCAGCAGCGCACTCGGTCTCGGAGTTTGCCGCGGCCGAATTGCCGCTGCGATCACCTCCAAACCCTCCCTATCCTCCGCGCAGCGGCCTGGTGCGGTTCGTGATCGCGACGAGCGACCACGCGCGCACGGCGGATCTGGCGGAGAAGGTCGCCGGCTGGCTGCGGCGCGCCGCGACCGAGCGGCTGGACGGCGCGCTCACGGTGCTGGGGCCGGCGCCCTGTCCGCTGATGCGCCTCAAGGGGAAGTGGCGCTGGCACGTGCTGGGGAAGGCCGCCGAGCCGCGGGTGCTCGGGCGCGTGGTGCGCGCGTGGCGCTCGAAGGGCCACCGCGCGGTGATCGTCGATCGAGATCCCGTTTCACTCTTGTGAAAGCCGTTTGCCTTCGGGTATTTTGACCGGCCTGTGAGTCGTCCTCGGTTTCAGTACCGACCACCCAACTTTGCCGCGCCCCCATTGTCGGGCGCGCCTGACGCGCGATTCACGCCCGCTCCCGCCGACGGGGTACTGCCCGACGGTTTTTTTTCGACTACGAACCTGCCGACGTACGTGAAGTTGGCGGGAGGCGACTGGCGGCGGCCGCGCCTGCCGCGCATGGACTGCGTGATCGTGCGGGTGGCTGACGATCTGATCACGACGGAACCGCGGCGGGTGCGGCGCGGCGACAAGGTCGCGGTCGGTGCGGCGGAGGATGGCAGCGAAGGCATCTACGTTCACGCCGAAGGGTTCCTCGGCGGCACACACAGTCCCAACGAGTTCGGCTTCATGCAGACCGAAGTCTCGCGCGAGCGGCCCGTGGACTACAGTGTGCTTGCGCAGCTGCTAGGCGAGGAGAAGCAGCGCGGCGGCAAGATCCTGTGGGTGATCGGTCCGGCGCTCGTGCACGCGCGGGCCCGCGAGGACATGATCTGGTTCATCGAGAACGGGTACTGCAACGCGCTCCTGGGCGGCAATGCGGTCGCGGTGCACGATCTCGAGGCGGCCATCTTCGGCACGACGCTCGGGATGTCCAGCTCCGGCGAGGGTGTCGAAGGCGGCCACGCGCTGCATATGCGCGCGATCAATGCCGTGCGGCGCGCCGGATCGATCGAAGCGGCCGTGCGCGGGGGCATCGCGAAGAGCGGGATCATGCACGCGCTCGTCACCCGCGGCGTGCCGTATGTGCTCGCGGGTTCGATCCGCGACGACGGGCCGCTGCCCGACGTGATCCCGGATACATTGGCGGCGCAGGACGCGATGCGGGCAGTCACGGCGGTGACCACGTTCGCGGTCTTCGTGGCGACGGCGTTGCACGCGATCGCGGTGGGCAACATGTTGCCCGCCTTCGTCGATTCGACCGTCGATGAAGACGTGCGGCCCCTGACCACGGTGTGCGTGGATCAAACCGAATTCGTCGTCAACAAGTTACGCGACCGTGGCACGCATCAGGCCTACGGCGTCGTCACCAACGCGCAGGATTTCATGCACGTCCTGCGCTTCTATGTGGAGCGATGGCAGCAAGCGACCCCGGTCCCGACACCGGCCCAGTCTTCCCGCTAGCGTCTCCCCCGACCGCCCCGGGCCAGGGCCCAGGGTGGGCCAAGGTGGCGGCGGCGGTGGAAGCGCAGGTGCCGCCGGCCGAGATCGAGACCATCTACGTCTTCCAGCCGATCAAACGGCATGGGCGCGAATGGGGCACGGCGGTGGTGACGCGCAAGAGTGCGTCACCCGACGCGCGGTTGCGCGTCTACACGGCGAAATACATGCTCGTGGTGCGCGGCAAGGAGCGTGGACAGGCGAAGGTCGAGGTGGTCGAGGTTGCGCTGAGTCCCGCCGACGTGCTCGCGCGGGTGATGCAGGCGACGGTGGATCGGGGCGGCGACACGGAGCCGCCGGTCGAGTTGGGTCCCGCGGTCTGGTACGAGGGGAGGTAATTCAGAGTTGATTGACTCACGAATGTTCATCCCGACCAAGGCCTTTTTGACAAAGGGCGTCGGTCGGCACAAGGAAAAACTCACCAGCTTCGAGATGGCGCTGCGCGATGCGCACCTGGCGAACTTCAATCTGGTGCGCGTCAGCTCGATCTTCCCCCCCCACTGCGAGTTGGTGGACCGCGAGGAGGGGATGAGCATGCTCAAGCCGGGGCAGGTCGTGTTCGCGGTGATCGCGGAGTCGGCGACGAACGAGCCCAGCCGCCTGGTGGCGGCCTCGATCGGCGTCGCGATGCCGGCGGATCCGTCGCACCACGGCTACATCTCCGAGCACCACAGCTACGGCCAGAACGAGACCGTCTCCGGCGAATACGCGGAGGACCTGGCGGCCTCGATGCTCGCCACCGTTCTGGGCGTCCCGTTCGAGGCCGACAAGGCGTGGGACGAGCGGCGCGAGCAGTGGCTCCTCTCCGGCGAAATCGTCCGCACGATGAACGTGACGTCGACCGCCGAGTGCGGTGCCGACGCCCGCTGGACCACCGTCGTCTCCGCGGTCGCGTTCTGCGGGTAATGTGGTAGTAGCATTCGCGGCGGGACTGTTGAGTTTCCTCTCTCCGTGCGTGCTGCCGCTGATCCCGAGCTACGTCGGCTTTCTGACCGGCATGACGGTGGAGGAAGTCGAACGGCGGCGTGGTACCGCGCTCCTGCACGCGGTCTGGTTTGTCGCCGGGTTCTCGCTCGTCTTCGTGCTGCTCGGCGCCGGGGCGTCCGCTGTCGGCAATCTGCTGCGCGACTATCAGGTGTGGCTGGGACGCGCCGGCGGCGTGCTCCTCATCCTGTTCGGCCTCTATCTGCTCGGCATCCTGCGGCCGGCGTTTCTGATGCGCGAACGGCGCATCGAGCTGGCGCGCAAACCCATCGGCTATTTCGGCTCGGGCGTCGTCGGGTTCACCTTCGGCGCGGCGTGGACGCCGTGCATCGGACCGATTCTGGGCGGCATTCTCACGCTCGCGGCGACGCAGGCGGGGCTGGGGCGGGGGATGGTGCTGCTGGCCGCGTACGCGCTGGGGCTCGCGCTGCCGTTCCTGCTGACCGCCGTCGCCCTGGACCGGTTCCTGATCTGGTTTCAGCGCTTCCGACCGTACATGATATGGGTCGATCGCGTCGCCGGCGGCATGCTGATCGTCCTGGGCATTCTGCTTGTCACGGACAGCTTTACCCTTCTCGCCGGGTATCTCCGCGGATTGACGCCCGCGTTTCTGCGTGACCGGCTGTAGAAACCTGCGCACGGGGTGCGGGTACCCAATGCCAACCGCTGTTACAGAGAGGATCCCATGACCCGGTCAGCTATTCTGGCGACGGTCGCCATGTTCGCCTTGAGTGCCTGTCAGAAGGGACAGGAACAGAGCCAGGCCACCGACTCGACGGCGCGCAATTTGACGCTGGCGCCATACGATTTAGTCGCGCACCGCCAAAGTCGGTGATGCGTTCACCGCACGGGTGGTGGAAGACATCAGGAACGCCGCGGGACGCGTCGTGATCCCCGCCGGCTCGCTCGTCAACGGCACGATCAGCGACGTCAAACCGGCGCCCAATCCTCGGACGCCGGGGACCTTGACGTTGAGCGTTGCGCGCATCACTGTACGCGGCACCTCGTACCCGATCGAAGCGTCGGTCGACTCGCTCGAGACGATCCACAAGGGACGCGGCGTGACTTCGGGTGACGCCGCCAAGGTGGGCGCGGGAGCGGTCGCGGGCGCGGTGTTGGGCCGAGTGCTCGGCGGCAACAAGAAGGGCACGATCATCGGCGGCGTGGTGGGCGCGGCTGCGGGCGCCGGCGTCGCGTCGCAGACCAAGGATTCGGACATCGTCTTGCCAGCGGGGGCGCATATCATCATCCGGCTGACGAAGGAACTCGCGGTGGCGGCATCCTGACGCGGTGATCCGCACGAAGCTGTCCACGATGATGTTCCTCCAGTTTTTCATCTGGGGGGCATGGTACACGACTATCGGGAACTACATGTCGGCTCACGGCATGTCGTCCCTGGTCAACTTGCCGTACGTGATGAACCCGATCGCCGCCATCGTCGCGCCGTTCTTTCTTGGCCTGGTCGCGGATCGCTACTTCTCCACCGAAAAAGTGCTCGGCGTCCTTCACCTCTTGGGCGGGGTCCTCATGCTGCTGGTACCCGGGGCAACGGGGGCGCCCAGGCTGTTCATTTTCCTGATCTTGCTCTACAACCTGTGCTACATGCCGACCCTGGGACTTGCCAATTCCCTCGCGTTCCACAACATCAGCGATCAGGAGAACCAGTTTCCGCTCATTCGTGTCTTCGGCACGGTCGGTTGGATCATCGCGGGGCTGTTCATCGGGTTTGTGCTGAGTCGTTTCACGGCCGGTCAACTACCCGACAACACGCCGCTCCCACTGTACACGACCGGCATCGCCAGCCTGCTGCTGGGTTTGTACAGCTTCGCCTTGCCGCACACACCGCCGCCAGCAGCGGGCCGGCCCGTCTCGGTTCGGAGTATCGTTGGTGTCGAGGCGCTCCGTGAGCTCGGCAGCACGCCATTCTATGTCTTCATCGTGTGCTCGATGCTGATTTGCATCCCGCTCGCGGCCTACTATGCGTACGCCCCCATCTTCGCGAGGGTCGGTGTCTACGACCGGGGCACGCACAACTTCGTGACCAGCCTGTTTCCGAATCCCTCGTCCATCATGACGCTAGGTCAGATGTCCGAGACCGGCTTCATGCTCCTCATGCCGCTGATGTTTGCCAGGCTGGGCGTGAAAAAGATGTTGTTGGTCGGGATGGGAGCGTGGGTCCTGCGGTATGCGCTCTTTGCGATCGCTGCTCCCGACGCGGTGTTCTGGCTCATCGTGACCGGGATCCTGCTCCACGGCGTCTGCTACGACTTCTTCTTCGTGACCGGGCAGATTTACGTCGACAAGAAGTCGTCGCCCGCCGTGCGCGGCCAGGCTCAGGGATTTCTGGTGCTGGTCACGTACGGTGTAGGAATGCTCATCGGCGGTTTCATCGGAGGCTGGGTTTACAACGGATTCAAGGGTGCAGCGACAGATCTGACCCTGGCTCAGTGGGCGAAGTTCTGGCCGCTGCCGGCCGCGTTTGCTGCCGTGGTCATGGTGCTATTCGCGATTTTCTTCCGACCGCAGACCCAGGAAAGCCCAGCCGGACAGCAACCAGTTAGGTAGAGACTATTCCAGCTCTCTGATCCAGATATTGCGGTAGCGAATCGGATTGCCGTGGTCTTGCAGTTTCAGCGGCAGCTTGTCCGGATGGGCGCTGTAAGGCGGCCTCGCCTTATTCGCCGTCGGCCCCACCAATTCGAAGTTGTCCTGAATGAGTATCCCATTCAAAAACACCGTCATCCGGGCCGGCCGCTCGAGTGAGCCGTCGGTCTTGAAGTGCGGCCGATGGAAGATGATGTCGTACGCCTGCCACTGTCCGGGCGGCCGCGTGGCGTTGACGAGCGGCGGGTTCTCGCCGTAGATCGCGCCCGCCTGCCCGTCGGGATAGGTGTCGTTCTGGTAGGAATCGAGGACCTGCAGCTCGTAGATCCCCATCAAGAAGACGCCGCTGTTGCCGCGCTCCTGGCCTTCGCCCTGCGCCGGCGTCGGCGTCCGCCACTCGATGTGCAGCTGCACGTCGCCGAACCCGCGCGCCGAGACCAGCATGCCGGTGCCCGGTTTGACCTCGACGTAGCCGTCTTTGACGATCCATTTCGCCGCGGTGCTGTCCTGCGCGCGCCACTGGGAGAGGTTGGAGCCGTCGAAGAGGACGATCGCGTCCTTCGGCGCGGGAGCGGGCGGACGCTCAGGCCCCGGGTCCACGACGGGAGGGCGGGGACGATCCATCGAATGCTGCGGCCACTGTTGGGCTTGTGCCATCAGCAACAAAGCTAGCGTGCCGATCATGGTTTCCAGGTGCCTTTCGCAACCGCTGGGACAAAGGTGTCCACGCCGGGGGGCGGGAAGTCGACCGTGCGCCCTTGCTCGGCGCTCATGTACGCCGTCATCAAGACCTTCACAACCTGGAGTCCGTCATCGAACGTCAGCGACGGTTTCTGTTTGTTGAGGAAGCATTGCACGAAATGCCGATCTTCGGCTTCATACCCGTACGCGGCGGCCTCGCTCGCCACTACGGGCATCTGCCCCATCTCGGCGTTCTGTTTCTCGACCAGATCCTCGCCGGACTTTCCCTGGACTTCGCGGCTGAAGAAGAGCTTGAGCCCGGAGTCGAGCGAATTCCAGGACAGCGAGTACTCCGGGCCCAGCAGCTCCGCCGACAGCCGGAGCCCGGCGCCCACGAAACTCCACGAGGTCGTCGCCTCGCCGAGGACGCGATGCCCGTCGTCCGTTTCGAATTCGATCACGACGCTCGCGAAGTCCTCGGCCGGCGACTTGTCGTAGTTCACATCTTTGCCCATCGTCGCCGACAGCTTCTTGCTGTACGCGGGCCTCGTCCACTTGAGGCTGGCGATGTGGGCCGTCAGGCGGGACGGGCGAACGGAGGACCTGGGTTTCGTGGGATCGGTGAGGAGGTGCTGCACGAGCAACGACGAGTGGCACATCATGTCGTTGAGCACGCCGCCGCCCTGCAACGCGCCCTGCCAGAACCACGGCCCGTGGGGGCCGCTGTGCTCCTCGGCGGCGCGCGCCAGATACGGACGGCCGGTGAGCTTAGCGCCCCGCGCCCACAGCAGCGTGCGCCCCACCTCGACCTGCGGCGCGAACACTTGATTCTCGAGATAACCGTGCGGCAGACCAACCTTATTGACTAACTCTAACACCTTCTTGGCTTCACTCACGTTTCGCGCTAACGGTTTTTCGCACGCGAGGCCGAGCAACGAGCCCTTGCCGCGCTCGATCGTGCTCACGATCTCTTCGACGTTTTCGATGCGGGCAAAGTTCGGACCGCAGAGCCACAGGGCGTCGATCGCGGGATCTTCGACCATGGCGGTGATCGAGGGATACGGCTTGGCGTCGCCCACGCCCAGCTTTTTCGCGATGCCGGCCGTCTCGGCGGCATTGTTCTGATTGGGGCTCCACACGCCCAGCACGTCGGCGTCCCGCACGCCCACGAATCCCAGCAGGTGGAACTTGGCATTGAATCCGCTCCCCACCATTCCAATCCCGAGTCGTTTCGTCATTCAATCCTCGTATTGGACGCCGAGTTTCTGCAGCGCTTCCGGTGGGCAGCCCTTCCACTCGGGGACGAACGTGTTGCCCTGATACTTGAGATCGGTGATGCCCATCTTGCTGGTCCAGAACCCCGACGCCGTCATGTCGCGAAACATGTTGAAGAACGCGACGCCCTGGCTCATCTCGGCCCTAGCCTTCTTGGGCCAGGCAATGTCGTCGAGCACGGCGGTTTGTTCAGTCGGGGTCGCCGCGACGAACGTCTTTCCGAACCGCTCGTAGCACTCGTTGTCCAGCCAGGCGAGCCCGCCACGCATGGGCGTTTGACCGTCGGGCCGATCGTTGAGCATGAAATCCATGTATTCGGGCACGCCGGCATCAGTCGCGCTGCCCGAACGCTCGTCTTTCGGAATGACGAGATCCGCGAGGACCCGGACCGTATCCCACTCGTGCGGCGTGAAGAACGCCGGCGTAAACGGGGTCTTGGCTGCCATGGCCTCGCGTGCCAGCGTCGCTGCCCGTTGCGCCTCTGCCGGCGTCCATTTGAACGCCGCCGTCAGCGCGGCCATCGCCATTGCGCCTACCGCTTCGCGCCGCTTCATAGCGCCCTCG
>QHUE01000016.1 GCA_003221825.1 Gemmatimonadota bacterium | reverse complement strand
GGCATTCGGCGATCCACTCTCTGGCGAAGACGCCGTTGCGGATGTCGGCGAGCAGCGTCCGCATCTCCTCGCGCACCGCAGGGCTGATCACCCGTGCGCCGCGCGTCAGGTCGCCGTACTCGGCGGTATTGCTGATCGAATGCCGCATGAACCCCAGCCCGCCGCGATAGATGAGATCGACGATGAGCTTCAGCTCGTGCAGGCACTCGAAGTACGCCATCTCGGGCGAGTACCCCGCCTCGGTCAGCGTCTCGAATCCCGCCTGAATGAGCGCCGTGACCCCGCCGCACAGCACCGCCTGCTCGCCGAACAGATCGGTCTCAGTCTCCTCGGCGAACGTCGTGGCGATGACGCCGGCGCGCGAGCACCCGATCCCCGTGGCGTACGCGAGCGCGTTTTGCAGCGCCTTCCCGCTCGCGTCCTGATGGATCGCGACCAGCCCCGGAACGCCGCGTCCCGCCTGGTACTCGCTGCGCACGAGATGCCCTGGAGACTTCGGCGCGATCATCGAGACGTCCACGCCGGCCGGCGGCACGATCTCGCCAAAGTGGATGTTGAAGCCGTGGGCGAACATCAGCGTCTTGCCAGGACCGAGCGCGGGCGCGACCGCGGTCTCGTAGACCGCGCGCTGCTCCTGGTCGGGCACGAGGAGCATGATGACGTCGCCCGCTTTGGCCGCCTCGGCGACGGACCGCACGTCGAGTCCGTCCGCGGTGGCCTGCTTCCAGGATGCCCCATTGGGCCGCAACCCGACGATGACCTTGGCACCCGAGTCGCGCAGGTTTTGCGCGTGCGCATGACCCTGGCTGCCGTACCCGATAATGGTGAACACGCGATCGCGCAACCGCGCGCGCTCGGTGTCCGCCTCGTAATACACGCGCACCGATGAGGACATATTGTCTCCAGGAGATGAGGACGAGTGTAGGGGCGCAGCATGCTGCGCCCCTACCACGACAATGGTAGCCTTGCGGACGCCGACCACATTCTGGATTTGCAGCAGCAGGTTTTGGATCGTCGCGTCGTCCGCGTCGATCTCACACGACAACCGCCAGACGCCGGGCGGGCCATGCGAATCGACCGCGAAGCCGCGGATCGGCACGTTGCGCCGTCGCAAGGCGCCGCACACGCGGCCGAGCGTGAGGAGGTCGCTGTTCAGCAGCACCGTCACGGTGCGCGCAGCGGTCATACCGGCGCCGCCTCGAGCGGCTCGGACAACGAGCCGCCGGGCACGATCATCGGGAAAACGTTCGCTTCCTGCTCGATCACCAGCTCCACCAGCGCCGGACCCGGGGCGGCGTTCGCCTGCCGCAACGCCTCGGTCACTTCACCGGCCTGCCGGACGCGCCACCCCGGAATGCCGTACGCCTCGGCCAGCTTCACGTAATCGGGACTCCAGATCGGCGTGTTCGAATAGCGGCCGCCGTGGAAGAACTGTTGCCACTGCCGCACCATGCCGAGGTAGCCGTTGTTGAAGATCGCGAGCTTCACCTCGAGCCCTTCCTGCACCATCGTGGCGATCTCGGCCATGTTCATCTGAAATCCGCCGTCTCCCGATATGGCCCAGACGGGCTCAGCGGGACGTGCCATGCGCACGCCCATGGCCGCGGGCACGGCGAACCCCATGGCGCCCAACCCCCCCGAGGTGATGTGCGTGTTCGGCCGCTGGAAGGGATAGCGCTGCGCCACCCACATCTGATGCTGGCCGACGTCCGAGACGATCGTGCAGCGGCCGCCGGTGACCGCGGCGAGCGCGGACAGAATCACGTCGGGCGACAACCCGCCGGTGTACGACTCCTCACGCTTGCGCATCAGCGCGCGGATCTCTTCCCACCAGCGGGCGGTGTCCCGCGGCGCCACCACCGTCAGCAACCGCTCGACGACGCGGCGCGCGTCCCCCACGATCCCGACCGCCACGGGCACGTTGCGGCCGATGGCGACCGGATCCACGTCGATTTGGACGATCTTGGCGCGCGGGGCGAACGTGGCGGTGTTCCCCGTGACGCGGTCGTCGAACCGCAGCCCGATCCCCACGATCAGATCGGCCGCCTGGATGGCCTTGTTGATGTGGACTTCGCCGTGCATTCCCGGCATGCCGAGGTGCAAGGAGTGCGCTTGGGGGATCGCGCTGATGCCGAGCAGCGTCGTGATCACCGGCATGTCGGTGCGCTCGGCCAGCTCCCGCACCTCCGCGTACGCGCCGCTCACGATCACGCCGCGGCCGATCATCAACAGCGGGCGTTGCGCCTCGGCGATGAGATGTGCGGTTTGCTGAATGGCGTTCTCGAGGTCCTGGGTGTCAGGTGTCAGGTGTCTGGGCTTCCCTGGCCCCTGACCCCCGGCACCCGACACCTTGTATTCGGCTTTCTGGTTCTGGACGTCTTTCGGCACATCCACGAGCACGGGACCAGGGCGTCCCTCCATCGCGATCGCCATCGCCTCGCGCACGTCGTCGGCCAGCTCTTCGACGTCGCGCACGAGCACGTTGTGCTTCGTGACCGGCTGCGTCACCCCGACGACGTCGGTCTCCTGAAACGCGTCGCGGCCCAGCATCGGGCGCCCTACCTGCCCCGTGATTGCCAGGACTGGTGAGCCGTCCATGTGCGCCGTGGCGAGCCCGGTCACGAGGTTGGTGGCACCCGGCCCGGAGGTCGCGACGCATACGCCGACGCGGCTGCCCGCGCGCGCGTACCCGTCCGCCGCGTGCGCGGCGGCCTGCTCGTGGCGCACGAGGATGTGACGCAGTCCGGGGTGGCCATGGAGTGCGTCGTAAAACGGCATGATCGCGCCGCCGGGATAGCCGAACAGCACTTCGACCCCCGCATCGACCAGTGTGCGGCACAGGATCTGCGCGCCCGTCAGTAGTTCGCTCATAGGAGCCTACACTCCCCAGAAGTAGCTGCTGCTCAGCGCCACCGTCTCGAGCCCGTCGGCGTGGTCCGCCTTGTTCAGCGCGTTCACCAGCGCGCGCGCGCCCGCTTCGACGATATCGGTGGACGCGCCGTGCCCGCTGAGTGATTTACCGTCGACGCGCACCTGCAGAATTACTCGACCCAGACTGTCGCGCCCCGGCGTGACGGATTGCACCGACAAATCGAGCACTTCGATCGTGCGGCCGACCGCCTCACCAATGGCCGCGAAGGCCGCAGCAATCGGGCCGTTTCCGGTCGCGCTCGCGCTGCGTTCGCGGAAGCCGGGTCCCGCGACGCGCACGTCCGCGGTTGCCGTCTCGGTCCCGCACGTCACGCGCAGATGCGTGAGGTTGTAAACCTCAGGCGCGCGGTGGAAGCCTTCGTGCAACAGCGTCAGCAGGTCCTCGTCCAGAATCTGCCGCTTCTTGTCGGCGAGTGCCGTGAAGGCCTGGTACAGCTGCTCGATCGCGTTCGCATCGGGCTCGTACCCGAGCTCCTTGTAGCGGCGCTCCAACGCATGGCGGCCCGAGTGCTTGCCGAGCACGATGCTCGACCCGCCGGCCCCCACCGTTTCGGGCGCGATGATCTCGTAGGTCAGGCCGTTCTGCAGCACGCCGTGCTGGTGGATTCCCGCTTCGTGCGCGAAGGCGTTGCGGCCGACGATCGCTTTGTTGGGCTGCGGGAACACCCCGATCTCATGCGACAGCAGCCGGCTGGTACGCACGATCTCGCGCGGATTGACCCCGCATTGGAACGCGACGACTTGCGGCCGCACCCGTCCCGCCATGACGATTTCCTCGAGCGCGGCATTGCCGGCCCGCTCGCCGATGCCGTTGACCGTGCACTCCACCTGGCCGGCGCCGGCCTCGATGGCGGCGAGTGAGTTGGCGACGGCGAGACCGAGGTCATCGTGGCAGTGGGCGCTCAGCACCACGTCCGCCGCCTCGGGCACGCGCTCGCGAATGGCGCGATACAGCGCGGCGTACTCTGCCGGTGTGGTGTAGCCGACCGTGTCCGGCAGATTGATCGTCGTCGCCCCTTCGGCGATGGCGACCAGGACCACACGGGCCAGGAAGTCGAAGTCGCTGCGCGTCGCGTCCTCCGCTGAGAACTCGACGTCGGGGGTGTGCCCGCGGGCCCGCCGCACCGCGGCGCGGACCCGTTCTACGCAGGCCGCGCGATCGATGCGCAGCTTCTGCTCGAGGTGCAGATCCGAGGTCGCGATGAAGACATGGATGCGCTTGCGTTGCGCGGGCTGGAGCGCTTCAGCGGCGGCATCGATATCGCCGTCGTGGCAGCGCGCCAGCGCGGCGATGATGGGACGCCGCACGGCCTCCCCGACCTGCTGGACACCGCGCAGGTCGCCTTGCGACGCGGCCGGGAAGCCGGCTTCGATGACGTCCACACCGAGCGCGTCGAGTTGGCGAGCCAGTCGCAGCTTGGCTTCCGGTGACATTGCATTCCCGGGTGCCTGCTCGCCGTCGCGCAGCGTGGTATCGAAGATGAT
>QHUE01000072.1 GCA_003221825.1 Gemmatimonadota bacterium | reverse complement strand
TGAAGCGCAAGTTCGCAAAGTGAGCTTCCTGGACCGCGTCTTTCAGCGGGCGCGGGAAACGCGGCCACGCGTCGTCTTCCCAGAAGGGGATGATCCGCGTGTGCAGGAAGCGGCGCAGCGTGTCGAGCGCGAGGGCCTCGGCGTCGTGGAGGTCCTGAAGCGCTTCCCGGATTCGCGCACCCCGTTTCTCGCCCGTCACCTGCGGGCCCGCCGCCCCGACCGGTTTCCCACCGATGCCGCCGCCGCCGAGGCGCTGGAGCATCCGCTCACGCGCGGCGCCTGTCTGGTCGGCATCGGCGCGGCCGACGTGATGGTGGGTGGGGCGGTCTATCCGAGCGCCGACACGATTCGTGCCGCGCTCTGGGCCGTCGGGATGGCGCCGAGTATTGCGACGGTGTCGGGCGCGTTCTACATGGTCAAGGAGGCCCAAGTCCTGACGTTCGCCGATTGCGCCGTCGTGCCCGAGCCGACGTCGGTGCAGCTGGCGGACATCGCGATCGCGTCGGCGCGCGACCGGCGCCGCATCGTGGGGGATGAGCCCGTGGTGGCCTTCCTGTCGTACAGCACGCGCGGCAGCGCCGCAGGCCCGCGCGTCGAGCGCGTGCAGGCGGCGATCACGCAGCTGCGCGGCCGCCAGCCGGCTGCGGACTTCGTCTTCGACGGCGAGCTGCAGGCCGACGCGGCGCTCGTCGCCGAGGTCGCGACGCGCAAGGCCAAGGGCTCGGCCGTCGGCGGACGGGCGAACGTGCTCGTCTTCCCCGATCTCGATGCCGGCAACATCAGCTACAAGCTCGTGCAGCGGCTCGGCGGGTGGACCGCGCTCGGCCCGATTCTGCAGGGACTGGCCAAGCCGATCGCGGACCTGTCGCGCGGCGCCACGGCCGATGATATTGTGAACACGGCGGCGATCGCCATTCTCCAAACGCGGAAGGGGTAATCCGGATGCGGTTCACCCTGAAGAAGGACAAGAGCGGCGTCGTCATCGTGGGGGTGGAAGGCCAGCTCATCGTCGGCAACCGGCAGGAGCTGAAGCAAAAGGTCCTCGACGCGCTCGAGGAAGGCTCCCGCAAATTCGTGATTGATTTTAGTAAGACTGGGTACATCGATTCCTCGGGACTCGGCGTCCTGGTCTCGCTCTCCAAGAAAATTCGCGAGCAGGGTGGCGAGCTGCGCCTCGCGGGACTCAACGCCGATCTGCAGACGCTGTTCGAGCTCACCAAGCTCGATACGCTCTTCTCGATCACGCGGACCGCCGAGGAGGCGTTGACCGCGTTCTGACGTGACCCTTCAACTGCAGGTTACCAAGAGCGCGATGAAGCTCGACGTCCCGAGCGATCTCGGGATGGTCGGCGATGCCGTCGAGCTGGTCGCCAGTCATCTCCCGCCCGGCACGCTCTCGCCCCGGCGCATCAGCTTCAATCTTCGCACCGCCCTCGCCGAGGCGCTGGGCAACGCGATCCGCTACGGCACGGGCGAGGATCCCGACCGCGTCGTGAGCGTGCGCGTCGAGCTGGGCGGCGACGTCGTGCGGATCTACGTCGTGGACGACGGCCACGGCTTCGATACCAGCCGGCTCCCCGATCCGACACACCCCGACAATCTCGAGCGCGAGTACGGGCGCGGGTTGTTCGTCATCCGCCACCTCGTGGATGACGTGGCGTTCAACGAGAAAGGCAACGGCATCTGCCTGACACTCCGGGCGGGGTGACACGGCTCGAGCGTCTGTTGCCGGTGCTCGCGGCGCTTTCTGGGACAACGTTGCGTCTGTTGCGTGGCAAAAGCCGTCCGGAGGCTGCCGACGGGCCCGCCGTGTTCCAGCCGATTCCCACCACGCCCGATACCTGGCTCGAGGTAAAGGGAGGCGGGGAGCGCGCCGCAGCCGAGCTCGCCGACGTCATCGGCGCGGTGCTGGAGGCGGAAGAGGAAACGACCCAGGTCGCGGCCGAGCTGTCGGGGCGCTACGAGGAAATCGACTTGATCTACACGATCAGCGAGATCCTCGGCCACACGATCCGGCTGGATGAGGCCGCCAATCGAATCCTGCGCGAGGTTTCGGCGGTGGTCCGCGCGCGCCGCGCGACGCTGCTGGTGCACGATGCGCGCGGCCATGTCCTGCGTCTCGTCGCCGCCCGCGGCGTAGAGCTGAGCGATATGCCGCCGATCGAAGTGGATGATCCGAGGTCGATTGCCGCGCGCGTCTTCCGCGAGATGCGGATAATCAGTTACGACCCCACCGACCCCCGCGCGCAGAAGCCGCCAAACCCCATCGAGCGAGCCTACCGCGGTCTCGCGTTTCTCTCGGTCCCGGTCGTCTACGCGTCCCCGGGCCGGGTCCCCACGCCCATCGGCGTCATCAATCTGACCGACCGGACCGGCGAAGACGCGTTCACCGCGGGTGACCGCAAGCTCGTCGCCGCCATCGCGAATCAGATCGGCGCGGCGATCGAGAACGCGCGCCTGGTCGAGCGCGACCTCGGCCAGCAGCGGGTGCGCCGGGAGCTGGAGCTGGCGCACGACCTGCAGCTCAAGCTGCTGCCGTCGCCGGCCGTTGTGGCGTCCAAGGGCGACGTCGCGGCCCGGTGCCGCCCGGCCGAGTCGGTTGGCGGCGATTTCTATAATCTCCTGAGTCTGCATGAGGAACGGATCGGCGTGATGATCGGCGACGTCTCGAGCCACGGGTTCGGCGCCGCACTGATCATGGCGCTGGCGATGGCCGCGTCCGGTATCCACGCCGAGACGGCGGAGTCGCCGCATGAGGCGCTGCGCCGGCTCGAGACGTCGCTCGCCGAGGAGCTCGAGGAGACGGAGATGTTCCTCACGCTCTGTTACGCGGTCGCCGATCCGGCGCACGGGACGCTCACCTACGCCAACGCGGGGCATCCGCACGCGTTTCTCGTCTCGACCGACAACGGGGCGATTACGCGGCTCGAGGCGACCCGGCCGCCGCTGGGCCTGGGTGGTGGCGGGGAGGAGCGCGTGCTGCCGTTCCAGCGCGGCAAAGCGATTCTCTGTCTCTTCACCGACGGTCTGGTCGACGCGCGGGGAACACGCGGGGAGCGGTTCGGCGAGCAGCGTGTGCTGAGCCATGTGGTCAACCTGCGCGGGCGTCCCGCCCGGCACATTCTCGAGGCTGTTTTCACGGACATCGCCGCCTTCACCGAAGGCGCACGCGCCAACGACGACCGCACGCTCGTTCTGCTCAAGGTTTGAGACGACTCGGTCAGCACTTTCTCAGCGATCCAAAGATCCTGGCGAGGATTGCGGACGCGCTCGAGCCTCAGCCGGGGGAAACGGTGCTCGAGATTGGGCCCGGTCCGGGAACGCTGACCGACGTGTTGCTCGCCCGCGGATTGCGCGTGATTGCGATAGAGAAGGATCGCGGCCTGGCCGCCGCGCTGGATTCGCGCCCCAACCTCACCGTGATTATCGGCGACGCCGTCGAGCTCGACTGGCATACCTACGACGCCAAAAAGGTGATTGGGAATATCCCGTACTACATCACCTCTCCGTTGATTGACAAAGCGCTTGTGCCACCGATCCCCGAGCGCGTGGTCTTCCTGGTGCAGGACGAGGTCGCGGATCGCATCGCCGCCGAACCAGGCAGCAAGACCTACGGCGCGCTGTCGGTGGGAGTGCAGGTGGTCGCACGAGTGGAGAAGCTCTTCACCGTGGCGCCGGGCGCGTTTCGGCCGCCGCCGAAAGTGCGTAGTGCGCTGATTCGGTTGACGCCGCTCGCCCACCCGCTGGTCATGGACGTCGAAGTGGCACCGCTGCGCGCGTTCGTGACCGCCTGCTTCAGCCGCCGCCGCAAGCAGCTCAAGAACGCGGTGCCGGGCATGAGCGAGGCGGACCTGCGCGCCATGGGGTTCGATCCGACGATCCGTCCCGAGCGCCTCCCGCCGGAAGCATTCGTGCGGCTCTTGCGCCGGAGTCGGCAATTGTGAAATAGTTCACAATGCGGAAGATCTCCGACAGCACCGTTCGGCGGCTGTCCGTCTACCTTCGGTTTCTCGAGCAGGCCAACGCCCAGGGCCGGTCCACCATCTCCTCGGGAGAGCTGGCCCGCCTGGGCGGCACCACCTCCGCCCAGGTTCGCAAAGACCTCTCGTTCTTCGGCTCGTTCGGCAAACGCGGCCTGGGCTACGCCGTCCCCGAGCTCACGCGCCGCATTCGCGACATCCTCGGTCTGGAGCGCGGCTACCGGGTCGTACTGGTCGGGGCGGGGCGAATGGGTGGGGCGCTCGTGCAGTATCACGGCTTTCGCCAGCGCGGCTTCCACATCACCGCGATTTACGATCAGGACGCGCGCAAAATCGGGTCGCGCTGGAACGGCCTCGTCGTCCGCGACGTCAAACATCTCGAATCCGATCTCAAGAAAGACCCGAGCGACATCGCGATCGTGGCCACGCCCGCCGAGTCGGCGCAGCAAGTCGTGGACCGGTTGGTGCGGAGCGGCGTGAAGGCGATTCTCAACTTCGCGCCGGTTCCTCTGAACGTGCCCCCCGATGTCGAAGTCAAGACCGTGAACATGGCGCTGGAATTGGAGACGCTGAGCTACTCGCTGGCTAACCGTTAGCTTTCCTCCCCATGCCTCGCGTCCACGTCACCTCCGAGATCGGCGCGCTCCGTTCTGTTCTGGTTCATACCCCCGGCAAAGAGCTCGTGGCCGTCACCCCCGGCACGCGCGAAGACTACCTCTACGACGACATCATCGATCTCGAGATCGCGCAGCGCGAGCACCGCCGCCTGGTCGCGGTCCTGGAGCGCTTCGCCGACGTCGTGGAAGTCCGCGATGCGATTACCGAGCTGGCCGGCCGCCCGGAAGTCCGGGAGTTTCTCACCACGCGCGCACTCGAGGTCGTGCCGTCGGACACGCTCGGCAAGCAGCTCGCCGCCCTGTCGTCCGAAGAATTCGTGGCGCTGATGGTCGAGGGCGCGTTGGAAGACGGCGGGCCGATCGCGCGCGCGCTGAACGAGGTGGCCTACGCGCTGCCGCCGCTCCCCAACCTCTTCTTCACGCGCGATATCGGCATCGTGATCGGCGAGCACGCGATCATCGGCTCGATGCGGCACGGCGTGCGCTGGACCGAAGAGCTGCTGATCAAGGCGCTGTTCCGCTACGATCAGAAGTTCGACAACGCCGGCATTCTGTACGACGGCTCCGACGAGAAGCGGATCAACTACACGCTCGAAGGCGGGGACGTGCATCCCCTCCGCCCCGACCTGCTGCTGCTCGGCTTCAGCGAGCGCTCCAGCCCGGCGGCGCTCGACCTGCTCTGCGATCTCGCGTTCACGCACTGCAGCGTGACCGACGTGATCATCGTCGTGCTGCCCGCCGAGCGGACGGCGATCCATCTGGACATGATCTTCACGCAGGTGGATCGCGATCTGTGCCTCGTGTATCCGCCCCATTTCGTGGGGCCGGAGCGGCTCGCGGTGCTGCACCGCCGGAAACGCTCGAAGGGCGTGAAAGAAGTCCCGAACTTCTTCGCCGCGATGCAGGCGGTGGACCAGCCGCTCGAGCCGATTTTTTGCGGCGGCAACCAGCGCACCGTGCAGGAGCGCGAGCAGTGGGCCTCGGCGTGCAATTCGTTCGCCGTGCGGCCCGGCGTCATCTTGAGCTACGACCGCAACGACGCCACGCTGGGCGAGCTGTCCGGTGCCGGCTTTCGCCTGATCGAAGAGGTCAACCTGCTCACGGGCGACGAGACGCTGAAGGACGGCGAGCGTGCGGTGATTTCGATCGAAGGCAGCGAGCTGGTGCGCGGCGGCGGTGGCCCGCGCTGCATGACGCTGCCCCTGCGACGAGACGATCTCTGAACGGCCTCGCCGCCGTCCCGGCGTCGTCGCTGACGTCCCGCGCGCTGTCGTTCTTACAGAGCGGGCCCGCGGCGAGTCTCGCGATCGTGCGGGACGTGCTGGGGATCGCGCAGGCCAATCGGCACACGGCTGACCGCATCGCCGCGGCGCTGCTCGCGCCCGATCCACGCTTTGGGAGAACGACGGACGGCCGCTGGACCGTCGCGGCGCCGCCCACCGAGACGAGTCCGACCTTGGATGCCTGTCGCTGGGCGGTCGTCGACGTCGAGACGACGGGCGTCCGCGCTTTTCGCGGCGACCGAATCATGGAGATTGCCGTCGTCATGCTCGACGGCACCGTCGCATTCCATTCGCTGGTCAATCCCGGCATCCCCATCCCGCAGTTTGTCGCCGGCCTCACCGGCATCGATGCAAAGCTGGTGCGCGACGCGCCGCCTTTCGAGGCGATCGTGGACGCCCTGCTGCAGGCGCTGGAAGGGTGCGTGTTCGTCGCGCACAACGCGCGCTTCGACTGGGCGTTCGTCTCGACGGAGGTGGAGCGGGCAACGGGCCTGCTGCTCCAGGGCCCGCGCGTGTGCACGGTGCGGCTCGCGCGCAAGCTGCTCCCCGATCTGCCGAGCCGCAATCTCGATACGGTGAGTTATCACTTTGGGATTGAAATCGCAGGACGCCACAGAGCGACGGGAGATGCCGTCGCGGCAGCGAAGTGTTTGGGCCGGCTGTTGAAATTGGCGAAGGATGAAGGAGCACTGACATTGGCGGACTTGATAGGTGTCCGGTTTCAGGTGTCAGGGACGCCACCTCAGACACCTGACACCAGACACCTGTCCTGATGCACACCACATTTCGCGTCGGTCACTTCACCTGCCATGCCCTCGAGGGCGGTCTCCAGCACCTCGATGGCGGGGCAATGTTCGGCATCGTTCCGAAAGCGCTGTGGGCGCGCCGGGCTCCGCCCGATGACAAGAATCGCATCCCGCTCGCCTTGCGCTGCCTGCTCATCGAGCACGACGACGGCCTCGTCCTGATCGACACCGGAATCGGCAACAAGGAGAACGAGAAGTTCACCGAGATCTATGGTGTTGAGAACTCGGGGAAGGGCGGCCGAACCCGGCTGGAAGATGCCCTACGCGATCTGGGGCATGGCCCGGACGACGTCCGCTGGGTGATCAACACCCACCTCCATTTCGATCACGCCGGCGGGGATAACTGGATCGATCCGTCGGGGAAGCTCGGCCTGGCTTTTCCCAACGCCCGCTATGTCGTGCAAAAAGGCGAGCTCGATTTCGCGCGGCACACCAACGAGCGCACAGCGGGGAGCTACCTCCCTCACAATTTCGAGCGCGTGCCCTTCCAGCTGATCGACGGCGAGGCCGAGATCCTGCCCGGCATTCGCGGGCTGCCCACGCCGGGACATGTTCCCTATCACCAGTCGATCCTGATTCACAGCGGGGGCGAGACGGCGTGTTTCGTCGCCGACCTGGTGCCCACCGCCGCCCATCTGCCGTTGCCGTGGATCATGGGCTACGACCTGCAGCCGCTCGTGACCCTCGAGACGCGCCGGCGGATCTATCAGCGGGCCGAGGCCGAGGGATGGCTGCTGGTGTTCGAACACGACCCACAGGTCGTAACAGGTCGCTTGGCTCGACAGGACAAGGGCTTTGGCCTTGTCGAGCAGCAGGTGCTCGGCTAGCTTGGTGACGACAATATGGTAAGTGGGCTGCGGCCCCACCCCCAGGCCTCTCGTGGAGAGTGCTTCAGGGTTCTCGAGACCTCACCGGGACGGTGAGGAATTGCGGATCTTGGGGAAACCGGGTTCCGCTTTTTTGTTCCTTCTGTAAAAGGAGATCGCACAGCTGCCACCTCTCGAGAACAACAGCAAAGCACCGCGCACACGCGTCAATCGACAAATTCGCATCAGTCCTGTGCGCGTGATCGCGGACAACGGCGACCAGCTGGGCGTGTTGACGATCGATGAAGCGATCGCTGCCGCGAATGAACGGGGTCTGGATCTCGTGGAAGTCGCGCCACTCGCCCGGCCCCCCGTCGTCAAGATCATGGATTACGGGAAGTTCAAGTTCGAGCAGGCCAAGGCGGCGCGCGCCGCGAAGAAAAAGCAGCACGTGATTCACCTGAAGGAAGTGAAGTACCGTCCCGGGATCGACGACCACGATTTCGACTTCAAGACTCGGCACGCGCGCGAGTTCCTGGAGGACGGGAACAAAGTGAAGGTCACGATGATGTATCGCGGCCGGCAGATGGCGCACATCGAGCTCGGCCGGGAAGTGTTGGATCGCGTTGCCCAAGTGTTGAAGGATATTGGGAAAATCGAGCAGGAACCAAAACTCGAAGGACGTAACATGTCCATGGTTCTGGCGCCGAAATAAAGGGGTTTTGACAATGCCGAAGATGAAATCGAAGCGCGCCCTGAGAAAGCGGATCAGGCTCACGGGGACCGGCAAGCTGCGCCGCTACCGCGCCTACAAGCGCCACATCCTGACGTCGAAGCATCCCAAACGGAAACGCCACTTGCGCAAAGCCACGCTGGTGTCGCACGCCGAGCGTCGCCTCAAGCGCCTGTTGCAGGCCTAAGGAGACCCGATGCCTCGCGTCAAAAGCAACGTTGCGCGCCTGAAGCGCAAGAACAAAGTGATGAAGCTCGCCAAGGGGTACTGGGGCGGGCGCAGCAAGCTCTGGAAGGCCGCCAAGGAAGCGACCGAGCGGGCGGCGAAGTACGCCTACCGCGATCGCCGCAGCAAGAAGGTCGAGTTCCGGCGCCTCTGGATCACGCGCATCAACGCCGCGGCGCGCTTGCACGCCCTCTCCTACAACCGTCTCATGAATGGGCTGCGCAAGGCGGGCGTGGAGATCAACCGCAAGATCCTCGCCGATCTGGCCGTGCGCGATCCGGCCGCGTTTGAACAGCTGGCGGAGGTCGCGAAGAAATCCTTGCAACCCTAGAATCGCTGCGGGAGCGTCTCAAAGAGATCCCGCACGCCGACGAACGCCGCCTCCAGGAGATCAAAACTGAGCTCCTGGGCCGCAAGGCTGGTGCCCTCACCGAAATCCTCAAAGGTCTCCCCGCGCTCGATCCCGAGACTCGACGGAAAATCGGGGGAGCCGCGAATGCCCTAAAACGCGAGCTTGAACAGGCTATCGAAGCCCGTGAGCGCGATCTCAAGCGCGGCGCCACGAGTCTCGGCGCGGTGGACCTCACGATGCCGGGCCGGCGCCAGTGGCGCGGCGGGCTGCATCTCGTCACCCAGGTCGTCGACGAGATCTGCGACGTCTTCAAGGAGCTTGGCTTCACGCGCGTGGTCGGTCCCGAAGCCGAGACCGAGCGCTACAACTTCTACGCGCTCAACTTCCCGAAAGACCATCCGGCCCTCGACGCCCAGGACAGCTTCTATCTGGGCGGCGACGTCGTGCTCCGGACCCACACGTCGCCCGTACAGATCCGCACGCTGGAGAACTATCCGCCGCCGATTCGCATCGTCGTCCCCGGCCGCTGCTACCGCCGCGATCCGTTCGACGCGTCGCACTCGCCGGTGTTCGAGCAGATCGAAGGATTTGCCGTCGACGACGGCATCACCTTCGTCGATTTCAAGGCGACGCTGGCGACCTTCGCGCGCCGAATCTTCTCACCCACGACCAAGGTCCGCTTCCGCCCATCGTACTTTCCGTTCACCGAGCCGTCGGCGGAGATGGACGTGCAATGCCAGATCTGCGGCGGCTCGGGCTGCGCCGCGTGCAAGCAGACCGGCTGGATGGAGATCCTCGGCTCCGGGATGGTGCATCCTGCGGTCCTGGAGAATTGCAAAGTCGACAGCGAGAAGTACACCGGCTTCGCCTGGGGCATGGGACCCGAGCGCATCGCGATGCTGCGCTATGGGATTCCGGACATCCGGCTGTTCTTTGATAGCGACGTGCGGTTCTTGGAGCAGTTCTCGTGATCGTCTCGCGGCGCTGGTTAGAGGCGTTGATCGGAAAGCCCCTCGACGGCCAGGACGTCGCCGACCGCCTCGCCCGGCAGGTCGCGCCCGTCGACGGCGTCGTGCCGATCCATCAGGATCTGCGCGACGTGCTCGTCGGGCGCGTACTCGAGGTGCGCCAGCATCCCAACGCCGACCGCTTGTCACTCTGTCTGGTGGACGCGGGCGGCGGCCAGCCGCTCGAAGTCGTGTGCGGCGCGCCGAACGTGCAGGCCGGCAAGTCGTACCCGTTCGCGCCCGTCGGCGCGACGCTGCCGGGCGGCCTCAAGCTCGAGCGGCGCAAGATCCGCGGCGTCGAGTCGAACGGCATGCTCTGTTCCGCCAAAGAGCTCGGCCTCGGCGTTGACCATGCCGGCATTCTGGAGCTGCAGACCGATGCTCCTCCAGGCACGCCCTTCCTCGAAGCGGTGCCGATCGCAGACGAACAGATCATCATCGACGTGTCGGCGAATCGGCCGGACCTTCTCTGTCACAAGGGTGTCGCGCGGGAACTGGCGGTCACATACGGTGGAACCCTAAAGCTCCCGGAAATCCCCGGCGGTCGGGCGGTCGGGCGGTCAACGCCCCGACAATCCACCCAGGGTATCGTCGACGAAGTAGAAGTACGCCTCGAAGACCCAGAGGGTGCCCCGCGGTACATGATCGCGGTCGTTCGCGGTGTGAAGGTTGGGCCCAGCCCTTCGTGGCTCGCGATGCGCCTCCACAGCGTCGGTCAGCGATCCATCAACAACATCGTCGACGCCACGAACTACATCCTGTTCGAGGTCAATCAGCCGCTCCACGCCTTCGATCTCGCCAAGCTCCGCGGCTCAGCTGTGGTCGTGCGCCGGGCTCGACCCAACGAACAGATCGTAACCTTGGACGGAGTGAGCAGACGGCTGACGGCTGAAATGACGGCGATCTGCGACGCCGAACGGCCGACCATCGTGGCCGGGGTCATGGGCAGCACCGACTCCGAGGTGTCGGCAAGCACCACCGACATCGTGCTGGAGTGCGCGTACTTCCAGCCAACCCGCATTCGCCGCACCCGCCGCGCGCTCGGCCTGTCGAGCGAGTCGAGCTACCGCTTCGAGCGGGGGATCGACATGCTGGGCATGCCGGAGGCCATGGCGCGCGCCATCGATCTGATCCGCGCGGTCGCCGGCGGGGAGCTGCGCGAGCCCCCGATCGACCTCTGGCCCGAGCCGCAGAAGCCGCGGTCGGTCTTCCTGCGCGAAGCCCGCGTCGGCCACCTGCTGGGCGTCGCGGTGCCGCGCAAAGAGATCGAACGGCTGCTCTCGGCGGTCGGCTTCGTCGCCGCACCCAAGGACGACCGCCTGGCCGTGCAGATCCCGGGCTGGCGTCCTGACGTCACCCGCGAAGTCGATCTGATCGAAGAAGTCGCCCGGCTGCGGGGCTACGACACCTTCCCCGACGAGCTCCGGTCGTATCGTCCCGGCACCGTGCCCGACGCCCCCGCCGAGCTGACCCTGCGGCGGATTCGCGAGCAGCTCGTCGCCGGCGGCCGCGGGTTGCTCGAAGCGCGAACGCTGCCCCTCGGCCCGGCCGACAGGCCCGATGCCGTGGCGGTCCTGAACCCGCTGTCGGCCGAAGAAGCCCATCTGCGTAGCCGTTTGCTCCCCGGCCTGATCCGCCGGGTCGAGTTCAACTGGAGCCAAGGTCAGCGGGACGTGCGCCTCTTCGAGGTCGGAACGGTCTTTCGCAAAGCCCAAGGCCCGAGCCCCCAGGAAGAGCTGCATCTCGCGATCGTGCTGACCGGCGCTCGTCATCCGCCGCATTGGAGCGACACGACAACGGCTGCGAAACTACCTGATATGGACATATGGGACCTAAAGCAGCACTTTGAGTTAGCTGTAGGGGTCGCAGCCCCCTCTTGCGACGTGCAACCGGCCGCGAATGGGACCGGTTGGGTCGCGGTCGGCAAAGACGGGGGGCAGGCGGGCATGGCCACCCCGCTCGACGCCGACGCGCCGAAATGGGCGGGGCCGTTGTTCGGGCTGGAGGTCAGCATTGCGGTTGCGCCGCCGACTCTGGCCAGGTATCGCCCGCTGCCGACCCAACCGCCCGTCGTACGCGATATCTCCCTGGTCGTGCCGGGGCGTGTGACGGCGGCGGCGGTGGAAGGCGAGCTGCGCCGGGTGGGTGGGACACTGCTCGAGCGCCTCGAGGTGTTAGACGAATACCGTGGACCGGGGGGGGGACTGCCGGAAGGAACACGCGGCGTGACCTGGCGCTGCACCTTCCGTGCTGACAAGCGGACATTGACTGAGCAAGAAAGCGCGGCACTGCTGGACAAAATGTTGAGCGCGCTGGAGGTCGGACTTGACGTACGCCGGCGACAGGCCTGATGTGCGCGACGCGATTGACCAGCTCGAAGCCATCGTCCGCGATGTCGCGGAGGAGCTGGTCGGCTGGCGTTCGCGCGCCCAAAAAGCCGAAGCGGAGCTGAAGTCCCGCGGCAGCCCGGTGAAAAACACCGAGCTCGAGTCGGAGAACAAGTCGTTGCGGCAGCGGGTCGAGGGGGCGCGCACGCGGGTGCACGATTTGATGCAACGCCTCACGTTCCTGGAGGAGCAGGCGCGGGACAATGGGGGGGGCGGGGGAGGCAGCCACAAGTGACGGCGAAGAAGCACGCCGTCCGGGTGATGATCGGCGGCGAAGAGTATACCGTTCGCTCCGACCTCACGCCCGAGTACACCCGGGAAGTCGCCGCGTATGTGGATCAGGCATTGAAGAAGGTGCTGAGTCAGGGCCCGTTGGTGGAGACGCATAAGGCCGCGATCCTGGCGGCACTCGATATCACGAACGAGTTGTTTCAGGCGAAGCAGACGGAGCGGGAAGTCGCGGCGCGCCTCGCGGCCGTCGCCGACGATCTCGCGAAGATGCTGCCGCCGGCGAAACGGAAGGCATTGACCGCCGGCTGACAACGATCCTCTCCCCCTGACCCGCTTTTGTTTTTAAAAACAAAGGCGGGGAACGGGGGTGAGGTGGAGATAGATCCATGGCTGAGCTGTTCAGTATCATCGCGGCCGTGCTCAGCGGCGTCCTCGTCGCGGCACTGGTCTTCTACGTGTGGGGACGGCGCGTCGAGCGCCGCGCGACGGACCAGAGCCAGCGCCTCGTGCTGGCCGCCAAAGAAGAGCTCATGGCGGTCCGCGAAAACCTCCACAAAAGCCTCGACCAAAAACTCGCCGGCGTCGACGCCCGAGAGCAGGAGCTGCGCAAGTTCGATCAGCAGCTCCAGGACCGCACCCGGGCCCTCGGCAAGCGCGAGCAGGACATCAGCGCCCGGCTCGAGCAGGTGGCAGGACTGACGGCGCAGGAGGCCAAGCGCGAGCTGATCGCCGGTCTCGAAAGCGCGGCCAAGGACGAAGCGGCCGCGCTCGTGCGCAACATCACCGAGCAGGCCAGGAAGAACGCCGACCGCGAGGCGAAGAAGATCGTCGCACTCGCGATCCAACGGATTGCCGCGGAGCAGACCGCCGAATCGAGTGTGTCGGCGGTGGTGCTTCCGTCCGACGAAATGAAGGGGCGCATCATCGGCCGCGAGGGCCGCAACATCCGGGCGTTCGAGGCCGCGACCGGCGTCGACGTCATCATCGACGACACGCCCGATACCGTGGTCGTCTCCTGCTTCGAGCCGGTGCGCCGCGAGATCGGCCGCCTCGCGCTGGAGCGCCTCATCGCCGACGGCCGCATCCATCCCGGCCGGATCGAGGAGATCGTCAAGAAGGCCAAG
>QHUE01000049.1 GCA_003221825.1 Gemmatimonadota bacterium | reverse complement strand
TCGCGTTGTAGAGCTTCAGTCGTGTGGGAAGCGGCGGCTCAATTTCCTCCAACGCTCGAGCGAGCTGGATCGGCAACGCGCCAGCGGGTGTGGGACCGTCGAGTGTGTAACGCCAAAGATCACAGAACGAACAGGTGAAGGGACACTCGGCGCCGGCGAGAAACACGGTGACCGCGCGCTCGATACCGCCCGCGGGAGAGCGCTCCTGTTCTACCAGCGCGCCGTGGGCTTTCCACGGATCGACGACGGGTTTCGGCGGCCGCAGCCGCCGAATCCGTACGTCACGCGTGGAGGGCGTGGAAATGGCGGCGATAGCGCGCCTCGTCCTCGGTGAAGAGACGAGCGGCCGCCCGAGGCGTGGCCGACCCGTGCTGGAAGCGCCGCTTGGGATAGATGGGCATGTTCAATCCCAGCACGGCGCGCACCCCGCGGCCGACGATCTCGCCCTTCAGGGCGTACAGGCGCTCATGCGAGCCGGACGTCAGCTCGGCGAACGGCACCGCCTCGGCCACCGCGATCACGGCAGGCCGTGTGTACGGGCTGAACGAGACGAAGCCGTAGCGGCTCGCGCACGCGTAGCCGCGCACGCAGCCGCGGCTGTAGCCGCCCGAGTAGGTGAGCGAGTGCTTCAGCGAGTCGACGCCCCAGCCCTCCTGATAGAGCATACGGTTGTTCACGACGCTGCGAATCGTCAGCTCGCTGTTCGCCTCGATCGGATAGTCCTTGAGGTTCTCATCGCCGCCGTCGCCGTCGACCAGCAGCCGCCACTCGGGGTAGCGTGCCCGGATCTCCTGCAGCAGCGCGAGATTGACGGCCGCGCATTCGACGTCGAGCGGTTTGTAGTCCTCGATGACGGCGACGGCGCGGAGCGGGTCGAGCGCAGCGGCGGGCACGTCGATCGTTTCGCCCAGGATCTCGAGGTTCGTGCGGCGCAGGAATTCGCGCGCCTGGCGCGCGTCGTCGCCGTCACCATCGAGCGCGAGGGTGAACGCTTTGAGGCGTGCGGGCCCCCCCGGCTGTCCCTGGTCGAGCAACAGCTTGTATAGGCAGAGGAGCACCGCGCCGCTGTCGATCCCGCCCGAAAACGGCACGCCGATGGGGGCGGCGGGATCCTGAGCGGCGAGCCAGCCGCGCAGCTCCTGGTACAAGGCTTCGATATAGCGACGGCCGATCGCGTCCAGATCGGCGGGCAGCGTGCCGCGCGGCGGATCGAAGAACCGGCGGTAGACGGGATTGGGGTCGGGGCACCCGATCAGGCGGAGCGTGGTCACGTGATGCGCCGGCGCCATGCGCGTATACGACGGGTGGAACTGATCGCCCCAGCCGTGACGTGTCAGCTCGGCGGCGATCTCGTCGATGCGCTCGGCGACGATCAGGACGGGGCCATCGGCCGCTTTGGCGAGGAAGTAGCGCAGCGGCCGCTCGAGGCTCCGCGCGAGCACGACGCGCTCGCCTTCCTGCGCGACGAGCGCAAACGACCCGTTGATCGTGAGCACCGCCCGAGGATCAGTCGCGAGCAGCGCCCGGCGGGCGGTGGCAAGGTCACCCGACCACAAGTGTTGCGAGCTGTCGGGAATGAGGTTGATGACTTCGGCGATCTGTTTCATGGACGTCTCCTCCGTCCCCCTCCCGCGGGACGAATGCGCACCGCCTGGCCGCCGCCGGGCGCGAGCGCGATGCGCAGATGGGAGTTGCGCGTGACCGGGCGGTGCGAGATCGCTACGGGCAGTGGATTGGTAAGCCAGTTGGCGCCCGGACTGTCGGCATAGATGTCGGCGATGTAGCTCTTGCCGCGATCGAGGAAGGTGAGCGGCACGTCGAACGTGCGCGCTTCTTCATCCGTGATCGCGCCCAGGAACCACTGCGGGCTGTTTTTCTGCTTGCGGGCCACGATCACGTAGTCGCCGATCTTGCCGTCGATCACCCGCGTCGTGTCCCAGTCCACCGCAACGTCCTTGATAAACTGGAACGCGGGCTGGTGCACGTAGTTCTCGGGGAGGTCCGCGGCCATCTGGAGCGGCGAATAGATCACGACGTACAACGCGAGCTGTTTCGCGAGCGTGGTGCGGACACGAGCGTCTTCGTTCGTGCGGGCGGGTCCGGTCTTGGTCCGGAGGATATCGAAAATGCCGGGGGTGAAATCCATCGGCCCGTCGAGCAACCGGGTGAAGAACAGGATGGTCTCGTGCTCGGGCGGATTGCCGCCTTCGCCGCCCCACGCGTTGTACTCCTGGCCACGAGCGCCTTCGCGGCTCATCATGTTCGGATAGGTGCGGCGCTCGCCCGTGTCGTGGATCGGCTCGTGCACGTCGAGCATGATGTGGTGCTCCGCCGCCTTCTCGATCACATCGCGGTAGTGCTGGACCATGCGCTGGCTCCAGTGCGAATGTCCGCCCGTGATCGTATCGGTCACGTATCCCGACTTGATGGCGTCGAGGCCCAGCGACTCGTACAATGTGAAGGCGCTGTCCATCTGCCGCTCATAGTTCTCGATTCCGCCCGACGTCTCGTTGTGCACGATCAGCTTCACGCCCTTCGAGTGCGCGTAGCGGGCGAGCTCGAAGAGATCGTAGTCGGGATAGGCTCTCGTGAAGGAGAACGCATTGCGGTTCTGGATCCAGTCGCCGTCCCAGCCGACGTTCCATCCTTCCACCAGCACGCCCCCGAATCCGTTCGCCGCCGCAAAATCGATGTATTGTTTCGTGTTCGCGGTCGTGGCGCCGTGCTTCGGCCCGGAGCTCCACGTCATGGTGCCGATGTGCATGCCCCACCAGATGCCGACGTACTTCATCGGCTTGATCCAGTCGGTGTTGGGGATGACGCTGGGCGGATTGAGATTCAGGCCGATGACCGACGGCGACAGCTCGGTCACCTTGTCGGCGATCTGGATCGTGCGCCAGGGCGTCACGAACGGCGTATGGCCGCGCACCTTCACGCCATCGGCATAGGGTGCGAGATCGGCGTGCAACGTCCGGCTGTCCATGCGCGGGCCGCGGATGTTCATCTTCGCGTAGTCCACGAGATTCGCCTCGTGGATCACCACGAACGTCTTGCCGTTTCTGACTTCCATCGTGAGCGGCGTCTGCACGCTATCGAGCGTGCTCACCGGTCCTTCGGACCACAGTTGCTCGGAGCGGTCGAGCCGAGGGCGATTGGACGCGATCCACCAGGCGCGGGCGTTGTCGGCCATGGCGAACTCGGTCAGCTCGTCCGTGATCTCGAAGTCGCCGAGGCTCGGTTGCGCCGGGAATTCGTAGCGGAAGGCCACGCCGTCGTTGAAGGCGCGGACTGCCAGCGTGAACTTCCGGTTTGGCGAGGAGGTCTCTTCGACCGAGACCTTCAGCTCGTTGTGGTGATCGCGAATGCGCGAGACCTCGCCCCACGGCTGGGTCCACGTTTCGTCAAAGATGCTGCGGCTCGAATCCACGATGCGCAGGCTGTCGCGCAGTGGCGGCTGCCCCCGAAACTGGAATCCCAGCATTGAAGGCGTGAGGAGCGGCCGGCCGTCGCGCTGCACGGCATAGGAGAGCCGGCCTTCGTGCGTATCCACCATCACGACGTTGCGGCCGTCCGGGGAGGCGACGCGGACCTGCGCGCCCAGGCTGCACGGAAGGCAAGCCAACACCGCGAGCAACCGAATCCTCATCGAAGACTCCGTGGTTGTGTATATTCAGGACCGGGAACACCTACCAGGGGAATCGCATGATCCGCTCGAGCGCCTGCCCCCTCACCGTCGCCTTGCTCCTGCTGGCCGCCTGTTCCAGCAATCGATCTTCCGGACCTCGTCCCGCGTCAGGACCCCACGGTGCTGGAATCGTCATCACCGCCGCTGATATCGAGCGCTCGCCCGGGACGCCGCTCGAGCAAATACTGCTGGCGCGCGTTCCCGGGCTCACGATCGCACGCACCGACGACGGCCAACGCGTGATCACCCTGCGGGGCGCCGGGCGGGAAATACTCGTCGTCCTGAACGGCGTGCCGCTGGCGCCCAATGGATCGGGCAACTTGAATGCGATCAATCCCCGGGACATCGAGTCTATCACCGTACTCCGGGACGCGGCCAGTACCTCGACGTATGGCTCGCGCGGCGCGAACGGCGTGCTGCTCATCCGAACCAAGCATGGCTAGAGGCCGGTGAAACTCGTCGGTTTCGTTCTGATCGCTTGGCTTCCCGCCTGCGCCCTGCACAAGCGTGATCCGGCCGTCTCGCAACCGCCGCCATCCCTGCAGGAGCCCAAGTCGGCGTCCATCACCACGATTACCGCCGAGGACATC
>QHUE01000048.1 GCA_003221825.1 Gemmatimonadota bacterium | reverse complement strand
AGCTCCTGATCGCCGTCGCCGTCCTGGCCGGGGCCGGGTTCGCCGCGAACCGGTTCGCCTCCGCAGGCGTGAACGGCACGGGCGAGGCGTGCCGCCGCTACGTCGGCGAGGCGCGCAGCACCTGCTACGCGCAGCTCTTGTCGGAGCGTCTGCGGAGCCGCGGCGTCGCCGACGCGGTTGCGACCCTCGACGCGCTCGCCGCGGCCGACCCGGATGTCGCGGAGCACGCGCATGAGTTCGCGCACGGCCTCGGCATCGAGGCGTACGGCATCTCGACCGATATTCCCGCGACGTTCACGGCCTGTGGCGACGGCTTTTCGTCCGGCTGCCGGCACGGCGTGATCCAGGCGTACTTCGAGTCGCGCGACCAGGTGACGCAGCCCGAAGTGGAAGCCTTGTGCCAACCGTTCAAGAGCCCGACCGCGAGCCGGTGGGTGCTGTTCCAGTGCGTGCATGGGATGGGGCACGGTCTGACGATGCTATACGGCCATGATCTGCCGCGCGCCCTGACCGATTGCGACCTGCTCGCCGACGGCTGGGATCGCGAATCGTGTTACGGCGGCGCGTTCATGGAGAGCGTGATCAACGCGACCGCCCCGCATCATCCCGGGACGATGCTGGCTGCGCACAGCCATCACCACATGAGCGGAACTACGTTCAAGGCCCTCGATCCCGCGGATCCGCTGTATCCGTGCTCCATCATGGCGGAGCGGTACCTGCATGCCTGCTATCAAATGCAGACCTCCGTCATGCTGAACCTGAATCACGGCGACATCGGGAATGCTGCGAAGTCGTGCGAGGGCGCGCCCCCCAGCGTGCGCCCGGTTTGTTTCCAGAGTCTCGGCCGCGACATCACGTCGTACACCGCGCGGGATCCGCAGAAGACCGCGGACCTGTGCGACAAGGCGCGCGATCCGTATCGCCCCTCCTGCTACTTCGGGGCCGCGAAAGCGCTCGTGGACTGGACCGCGACGACCGATGCGGCGTTCGCGTTCTGCCGCATCGTGGGACCCGAAGCCGGCGGGCCGACCTGCTACCAGGCCCTCGGTGAAGAGATCGCGACGTTGCTCGCCGGCGGGCCGGAGCGCGAGCAGCAATGCCTGCGCGCCGAGGAGCCGCAGGCGGTGACGGCGTGCCGCCTCGGTGCAGGACTTCCCGCGTCGCGTTGACTTTTGCAGCGGCGGTTCGCATTCTCCCGCCAGCATGAAGATCACTGCGGAACGGTTGCGCGCCGTGGGCGTGGTTCGTTCGGCACTCACGGACGAGCGCAATCCCGGCATGCCGCTCGATCTCGACGCCGTGCGCGCGCTGCGCGTGAATCGCAGCGCCGTCGAGCGCCGCGCGGCGACGATCCCTACCCGGCGCACCGTCAAGAAGGAATGGCAGGCGGCGTGGCTGCTGCGGGCCATCACCTGCATGGACCTCACGACCCTGCAGGGCGACGACACCCCCGGCAACGTGCTGCGGCTCTGTGCCAAGGCGCGCCGTCCGCTGCGCCCTGATCTGGTCGAGGCCCTCGGCGTCGCCCACCTCGATATCAAGGTCGGCGCGGTGTGCGTCTACCACGCCCTCGTGCCGACCGCCGTCGCCGCCCTCGAAGGCTCCGGGATTCCCGTGGCGGCGGTCTCGACGGGCTTTCCTGCGGGATTGAGTCCCTTCGCGCAGCGGTTGGAAGAGGTGCAGGCGTCGGTCGCGGCCGGTGCGCGGGAAATCGACATCGTGATCACGCGCGCGCACGTCCTGACCGGCGACTGGCCGGCGCTCTACGCCGAGGTCCGCGCGTTCCGCGACGCGTGCGGCCGCGCGCACATGAAGGCGATTCTCGGCACCGGCGAGCTGGCGACGCTGACGAACGTCGCGCGCGCCAGCATGGTGGCGATGATGGCGGGCGCCGACTTCATCAAGACGTCCACGGGGAAGGAGCCGGTCAACGCCGTGCTGCCGGTCGGTGTCGTGATGACGCGGATGATCCGCGAGTACGAGATGCGCACCGGCGCGAGCGTGGGGTTCAAGCCGGCCGGCGGGATCCGCGCCGCAAAGCAGGCCCTCGACTGGCTGATCCTTATGAAGGAAGAGCTGGGGGATCGCTGGCTCAGGCCCGCGCTGTTCAGGCTGGGTGCCAGCGCCTTGCTGACGGACATCGAACGGCAGCTCGAGCACTTCGTGACCGGGCGCTACGCCGCCGCGCACCGTCACCCGATGGTATAAAGTGGCCACCGTTGCCAAGCTGTTCGAGACGATGGAGTACGGGCCGGCGCCGGAGAGCGACGCGCCCGCGCTCGAGTGGATCAGGCAGCACGACAACGGCCGCTTCGGCCATTTCATCAACGGCCGCTGGGTCCAGCCCACCGCCGGGCAGTATTTCGAGACGATCAATCCGGCGACGAAGGCGGTGCTGGCGCGCGTCGCCCAGGGGAGTCCGGCGGACGTGGACGCCGCGGTCGCCGCCGCCAACGCCGCGGCGCCCGGCTGGGCGGCGCTGCCGGCGCACGCCCGCGCCCGTTACTTGTACGCGCTGGCGCGCGAGGTGCAGCGCCACTCGCGCCTGCTCGCGGTGCTCGAGAGTCTGGACAACGGCAAACCGATTCGCGAAACCCGCGACCTCGACATCCCGCTCGTCGCCCGGCACTTCTATCATCACGCCGGCTGGGCGCAGCTGCGCGACACGGAGTTCCCGGGCTACGTGCCGGTCGGTGTCGTGGGGCAAATCATCCCGTGGAACTTCCCGCTCCTGATGGTCGCCTGGAAAGTCGCGCCGGCGCTCGCCGCGGGAAACACCGTGATCTTGAAGCCCGCCGAGTTCACGCCGCTCACCGCGCTGTGCTTTGCGGAGATCGCGCAGTCGGCGGGGCTGCCGCCGGGTGTGTTCAACGTGGTCACGGGCGACGGCGCAACCGGCAAGGCCCTGGTCGAGCATCCCGACGTGCAGAAGATCGCGTTCACGGGCTCGACGGAAGTCGGCCGCATCATCCGCAAAGCCACCGCCGGCAGCGGCAAGAAGCTGACGCTCGAGCTGGGCGGCAAGAGTCCCTTCATCGTGTTCGAGGATGCCGATCTCGATAGTGTCGTCGAAGGCGTCGTGGACGCGATCTGGTTCAATCAGGGCCAGGTGTGCTGCGCCGGCTCGCGGCTGCTCGTCCAGGAAGGCGTCGCCGACCGGCTGACCCAGAAGCTGCGGGCGCGGATGGAGAAGCTGCGCGTCGGGTCGCCGCTCGATAAAGCGGTCGACATGGGCGCAATTGTCGCGCCCGTGCAGCTCGAGCGCATACGGGGTCTGGTGGAGAAGGGTGTGGAGGAAGGCGCGAAGATGTGGCAGCCTTCCTGGGCGTGTCCCACCGAAGGCTACTTCTATCCGCCCACGCTGTTCACCGACGTTTCGCCCGCCGCGACGATTGCGCAGATCGAGATCTTCGGTCCGGTGCTCGTCAGCATGACGTTCCGGACCCCGAAGGAAGCGGTGGAGCTGGCGAACAACACACCCTACGGTCTCGCGGCGAGCGTCTGGTCGGAGAACATCAACCTCGCGCTCGACGTCGCACCCAAGCTCAAAGCCGGCGTCGTCTGGATCAACTGCACGAATCTGTTCGATGCGGCGGCCGGGTTTGGTGGCTACCGCGAGTCCGGGTTCGGCCGAGAGGGTGGAAGGGAAGGGATGCATGAGTATCTGAAAGCGGAATACGAAACGCGAAATGCGGAACTCGAAATGCGAAATGACAAGGTGGGCGTCGAGGAGCCGGAGGCGTCAATTTCGCCTTCCGAATTTCGCACTCCGCATTCAGCGCTTCCGCCTATCGATAGGACCTACAAGCTCTTTATTGGCGGCAAGCAAGCTCGTCCCGACCAGGGTTATAGTCGCAAGATCGTCGCCCCCGACGGCCGCGTGCTCGGCGACGTTGCCGAGGGCAATCGTAAGGACGTGCGCAATGCCGTCGAAGCGGCCCATGCCGCCGCAGGGTGGGGGCGCGGCAGCGGCCATCTGCGCGCCCAGATCCTCTATTTCATCGCCGAGAATCTCGCGACGCGGGCCGAGGAATTCGCCGCCCGGGTGGGACGCCATGAAGTCGACGCCAGCATCTCGCGGCTCTTCACCTACGCCGCCTGGGCCGACAAGTGGGACGGTGCCGTGCACCAGACGCCGATCCGCGGCGTCACCCTGGCAATGAATGAGCCGGTCGGCGTCCTAGGGCTAGCGGCGCCGGACGACTTCCCCCTGCTTGGCTTTGTATCGCTGGTGGCGCCCGCCATTGCCGTCGGCAACACCGTGATCGTCGTGCCCTCCGAGCCGCAGCCGATCGCGGCGACCGAGTTCTACTCGGTGCTCGAGACGTCGGACGTCCCGGACGGCGTCATCAACGTCAACGGCAAGGGGAGGGGCGGGAGTTCCTCCGGCGCGCATCGGAAGTCAAGAACATCTGGATTCCATACGGCGAATAAGCCGTCAGCGGCGCCGGTGATCAACACGGTCAACCACCGCGTGAATTACTCCGAAACCGATCAGATGGGCTTCGTCTACCACGCCAACTATCTCATCTGGATGGATATGGCGCGGACGGAACATCTCCGGGAACGCGGCATGTCGTATAAGGAGCTGGAGCAGCAGGGCACGTATCTCACCGTGACCGACGTGCACGTTCGCTACCGCCAGCCCGCTCGCTATGATGACATGATTCGGGTCCGCTGCTGGGTGCGAGACTTGGCGTCGCGCCGGGTGATTTTCGGCTATGCCATCGAGCGGGCGGAGACGGACGAGCTGCTCGCCACCGCTGAAACCTCGCTGATCGCCTTGAACCCACAACAGACTCTGTCGCGTCTTCCGGAGCATGTGTGTGAGCTGCTTGAACCCACGGCCGACCCGGTTCGTCTCTAGCCTTTTCTTCCTTCTTCTGACCGTTGCTGCGCCGGTTGTTGCCCAACAACCGGCCGTGCCCGTGGATGAGACGACCGTCGGGGTGCTCGCGGCGCTTTTGGCGGCGTCCGACGCCCGCCGCTTCGATCCCGCGCCACTGCGCGAGGCGTTGAGCCACCCGAATCCGGGCGTCCGTCGTCAGGGCGCGCTGGCCGCCGGCCGGATTGGGGATGGTGGGGCCGTCGATCTGCTGCTTCCAGTCCTCCACGACTCCGTGCCCACCGTCCAGGCCGCCGCCGCCTTTGCGCTCGGCCTGCTCAAAGACGCGCGCGCGATTCCCGCGTTGCTCGAAACAGTCCGCGCGGTGCCGTCGCGGGACCAGGGCGCGCCGCAGCTCGAGGCGGTGACGGCGATCGCCAAGATCGGAGGAGAGGACGGCGCGCGCGCGCTCAGCGACATCATCGCCGCGGGCTCGCCCGGCGCCTCGACGCCCGCGGTCAATGCCGCGCTCCTCGAGTCCTGGCGCCTGGGCGCGCGCGCGCCGGTCGTGCAGCTGGTGCGCTTCACCGATGCGACCGACGCGGCCACCCGCTGGCGTGCGCTCTACGCGCTTGCGCGCTTGCGTGCCGCCCCCGGCGCTGCCGCGCTCGTACGCGCGCTCAGCGATCCGGATCCGCAGACCCGCACCGTGGCGGCGCGAGGCATCAGCAAGGCCCTCGTCGATAGCGCGCGGCTCGATCCGCGCGACGCCATTGCCGCCCTGCGCCGGTTGCTCACGGATGGCGACGCGCATATCCGCATCAATGCGCTGCGCGCGCTGGCATCGTTCCGCGACTCCAGCGTGGCGGGCGCGGTGGTCCCGCTCGACGCCGATCGTGACATCGGCGTCGCGGTGCAGGCGGAGACGACGCTCGGCGTCGTGCGCGGCGCCGCCGCGCTCGCGGCGCTCGAGGCCCGGCTCACGAGCAGTGTCTTCGCGATCA
>QHUE01000047.1 GCA_003221825.1 Gemmatimonadota bacterium | reverse complement strand
GCTTCGCCGATGAGCTGCACCCGGCCACTGGAGTCGGCCTGATACAGCTGCACCGTCCCTGCAGGCAGTGGACGATCACCGAACGGCGTCTTCGCGGCCCGCTTGATCGTATACCATACCTGGACAGGAACACCGTTGGGCTCAGAGTTCTGGCCGATCCACCCACGCCACGGAAGCACGCCCGGCACAATGAGCTCCTGTACGACAGGAGCGGAGCTGCGCGGGAAGAGTGCGGTCGTTACGGGAACGCTGGGTTCGATCGAGAGGCGACCGGGGAGTTGATAGACGTGCGTCTCGCCGACCGCCTCCTCCGTCGTCACGATGGAATCAGCCATTCGTTGTCTTTGGAAAAAGGCCACACCTGCGGCAGGGCTGTATTCTTCGAGAGACTTATTACGCGCGCGCCGAACTGACCCGGCCACGAGTTGGACATCGGCGCTATCGGCGCGCAACGCCCGCGACGTGACCGTCGCCGTTCCTGTCACTTGCGCGCGTGTGCCCGTCAGCATCACCTGATACACGGCTTCCCAGGTCACCCCTTGCACCACGTACGCGATGTCGGTGCGCGGCCGCGCGCGCGCCGCATCGACCACGATCTCCGCCTCCGGTGCACTCCGTACCAGCTCGGCCGGAAACAGCGGCTCGCCGGGCATTTCGAGCTGCAGGCGCCCATCGCGCAGACGATACTGCGGCGGATTCACGCGCACGATCGTCGCCTTCACGGTGTCGCCGACGCTGCGCACGAACGACAGGGTCTGTCCCGTCGCCCGTGCAAGCGCGTCGTCCTTGGCGGTCGGATATCGCACCGTTGCCGAGGCGACGCTGACGCTCGTGTCGGTCGAAAACAGTGTCGCCGGATCGAGCGCCTCGAGCCGCAACGCCAACGCATTGCGTCCCTGCTGCAGCGCCTGCGGCAGTGTGCGCCGCACGACCACGCGACCATCTCTATAGATGGAAAGGGACGTTTGTCCGGCAGCGGCGATGGGAAGCGTTAGGAGTGCAACCACCACTGCGCACCACTTGGACATTGAGCATTGGACATTGGACATTGTCATTTGATCCACTCCAGTGTTACGCGTTTTGCTATGAGAAACGTCAACACGTACCACAGGAGCACACTCGCGGTTCCGACCAGCCGGGCCGTCCGCTCCACAGGCAGTGCCAAGGCCACATACACCGCCAGCGGGATGGTCGTGCCTATGGCCACCAGGCGCGCGACCTTGCTCGCCCGCCGCTCGAGCAGCCGCGTGCAGCTCGGGCACAGGCCGCCAATCGCGATGCCCGCCGTATCCGTGCCGCACTTCGCGCACGGATGGCTAGGACCCAACCCGCTTGACCACGGCGCGGGCGAACTCGGCCGTAGCAGCACGTCCCCCCAGATCCGGTGTGCGGATCTTGTCCTGCACGATCGCTGCCTCGAGCGCGCACCGCAGCCGCTTGCCCGCTTCGAGCTCCCCCAGATGGTCGAGCATCATCGCGGCGGCCAGCATCTGCGCCGATGGATTGGCGATCCCCTTCCCCGCGATGTCGGGCGCCGAGCCGTGCACCGGCTCGAAGATCGCGGCGTGCGAGCCGATGTTGGCGCCCGGCGCGAGCCCCAGACCTCCCACCAACCCCGCCGCTTCGTCGGACAGAATGTCGCCGAACAGATTGGTCGTGACGATCACGTCGAACTGCTCCGGCTTGATGACGAGCTGCATGGCGGTGTTGTCGACGATCTTGTCGTCACAGGCAATCGTGCCCGCGTACTGCTCGGCGACGCGCTTGGAGACCTCGAGGAACAGTCCGGACGTCGCTTTCAGGATGTTGGCCTTGTGCACGATCGTCACTTTCTTGCGGCCGTGTCGCTTGGCGTACTCGAACGCGTATTTCGCGATGCGCTCGCTCCCGTCGCGGGTCACGATCGACATCGCCTGGGCCATGGCGCGGCGGTCGCCCCCGATCTTGAACGTGTGATCGAGCCCGACGTACAGCCCTTCCGTGTTCTCACGAATGATCACGAGGTCGATGTGCTCGTAGCGGCCGCCCGGTACGATCGTTTTCGTCGGGCGGACGTTGGCGTAGAGGTCGAATTCCTGCCGCATCGCGACGTTGACCGATCGGTACCCGCCCCCGACCGGCGTCGTGAGGGGACCTTTCAGGCAGAGCCGGGTGCGCCGGATCGAATCGAGTGTCGCGTTCGGAAGCGGCGTGCCGGCCTTCTCGACGGCCGCCATGCCGCCGTACTCCTCGTCCCAGTCGAACTTGATCCCGAGCGCGTCGAGTACTTGCAGGGTGGCGGCGGTGATTTCCGGACCGATGCCATCGCCCGGGATCAGCGTGGCTTCGCGCGCGGTCACGGCAGGCCCGGGGTCAGGCTCTTCACCGCGCGGGTAAGCGCAGTCCAGGGATCGTCACCATCTCCCCGCGCTACTGTCCGCCAGCCAATCCTGCCAACCCGGGAATCGATGAGCACGAAGGATACTTCGGCCGTGGCCCCCCGGCCGTCTGACCGTCCGACCGTCCGGCGAAAGACCAGCCCCGCCGGGACCAACACGTAGCGTCCCCCCACGAGACCCATGAGCGTCCGCAGCTGATAGCGCAGCGGATCCGGTACGTCCACGATGTTTGCGGCCCGCAGGAACGGCGTTCCCATCTGGTCGGGATCGGCCGCGATGCCGGGTGCGCGCCGGGCCACGTGCCGCAGCTCGGCGGGGGCGACCCAGGTGACTTCCGGCGCGCGGGCAGTGAGTAAGGTCGCGATGATGCTGTCGCACTTATCGAGCGTGGTGCGCCGGTCGCCAATGATGACGTCCAAGTGGAGCGTATCTTCGGCCGCGACCAATGAGAGGGGCGTCAGCGCGACGCGCTGGCCGGCAAGCCCGGCGGTGGGGAGGGGAGCGGTCGGCTCGGGGGTCGGCGTCTTGTCGGACTTCTTGCCCCCGCAGGCAAGCGCGGCGAGCAAGACCAAGTACTTGGCTTTTAACGGGTTAGTCACGGCCCGAATCTAAGCGAGCGTGAGGCCGCCGTCCACCACGATCACCTGTCCGGTGATGTGCCGCGCCGCTTCGCTGCACAGGAAGAGAATCACGCGCGAGACATCTTCGGGCTCCGCCACACGGCCGAGCACCGACTCATGCTCGGCGCGCTCCAGCACCTCGCGCGGCAGCTGGGTCAGGAGCTCCGTTTTCACGAACCCCGGCGCGACGGCGTTCACGTTGATCCCCGCCGAGCCGAGGTCCACGGCCGCGGCCTTGGTCAGTCCGATGAGTGCGGCTTTGCTGGCGGCGTAGTTCGCGATGCCGAATCCCGGCCGGAACGCCTGATGGCTCGCGACGTTGACGATCTTCCCCAGGCGCTGCGCGCGCATCTGCGGCGCGACGGCGTGAATGCAATTGAAGGCGCCGCTCACGTTCGTGTCCATGACTTCCTGCCACGCCTCCGGCGTGAGTCTCCAGAGCGCGCCATCGTGGGTGACGCCCGCGTTGTTGACGAGGTAGTGCACGCCGCCCAGACGCGTCTTCACTTCGGCGACGAATTGTTCGACGGATGTCATTTTGCGAACGTCGCACAGCGCGGAGTAGCAGGGCACGCCGCAGGCCTTGATAGCGGTCTCCGTGAGCAACGCCTGCGCGCCGACGTCTCGTCCCGGCATTTCCAGGTAATTGAACGCGACGCCGCAGCCAACCTGCGCGAACTCGAGGGCTACGGATCGGCCGAGCCCGGTCGCGCCGCCCGTGACGATGACGACGCGTCCTCGCAGGGATTCGGTGCTGCGGTGGGGTTGGGGTCGCTCCTGTACCGCGGGCGCGGAGGCTGAGCGCCCCCCCCCGCTCGACGACCAAGGAAAAGGATCAGAGGGGCTCAAGGAGTTCGAACCTATTCGCGAACTTGAACATCGGCAAGCGGCGTCACAACTTACGCCGCGTGCGCGCCGTGATCTGGATCGTCATTTCCATACTGGGGGCGATAGCCTTCGGCGTGCTCGCGCTGGCCCGCGGCGAGACGATCAGCGCCGCCTGGCTGCTGACCGCCGCCGTCTGCACCTACGTCATCGGCTACCGCTTCTACTCGAAGTTCCTCGCCACGCGCGTCTTTGGCCTCGATGCCCGCCGCGCCACACCGGCGGAACGGTTCAACAACGGTCACGACTTCGTGCCGACGAACCGCTGGGTGCTGTTCGGCCATCATTTCGCGGCGATCGCGGGCGCCGGTCCGCTCGTCGGTCCGGTGCTCGCGGCGCAGTTCGGCTTCCTGCCCGGCACGCTGTGGCTCGTTATCGGCGTGGTGCTGGGTGGCGCGGTCCAGGACTTCACGATCCTGTTCTGCTCGCTGCGTCGAGACGGCAAGTCGCTCGGCCAGATGGCCAAGGAGGAGGTCAGCAAAGTCACCGTCGTAACGGCGATGGTCGCGGTGCTCGCGATCATGATCATCCTCCTCGCCGTGCTGGCCCTGATCGTCGTCAACGCGCTGCGCGCGTCGCCGTGGGGACTGTTCACGATCGCCTGCACGATTCCCATCGCGCTGCTGATGGGCTGGTGGATGAAGCGGTGGCG
>QHUE01000046.1 GCA_003221825.1 Gemmatimonadota bacterium | reverse complement strand
CTCCCGACGCGAGGGCGCGGGGTGGGGCGTCGCCCCTGCCCGGAAACGGGGTCGTGTAGGGGATAACGTCGACCGGGACGTCGACGAGCTCGCGAATCTCGCGCGCGGTTTCGGATGAGATGGCCACGACGCGATCGGCGCGCCGGCAGGCCCAACGCACGAAGCCTGTGAGGAAGGGCAGGGCGCGCTTCACCCACCGCAGCTCGATGCCATAGAACGTCAGCACCACAGCCGCCCGCCTGGCCCGGCGCGCGGCCCAGCCCCAGAGCGCGAGCGGCACCGGCCAATGCACGTGGACGACGTCATAGCGCTCGCGCCGGCACAGGCGCCAGATCGCGAACATGCCGGCCATCACGAACGGCGCCGGCATCAGGCGGTACAGCAGCGAACGCCGCATCCGGTCGGCGGCCGACTCGTCATGCGTCAGCGCCTCCCACCGCGCAAAGAAGTAGCGGAAGCGGTGCACCGGGATCCCGGCGAACTCGTGGTCCGCCGAGCCGTGATAGGAGGGCGCGAACACCTGCGCATCGTGACCGGCGGCGCGTTGCCGTTTGATCAGCTCAACCAGCCACGGCGCGATGATGTCGCGCTCATCGCGCGGAAACGCGGTCACGAGATGCAGGATGCGCATGGCCTCGAAGATAAGTAACTTTGTCTTCCGTTCGAATCCATGTCATACCGAGGAGCTTGACGAATGGCGAAACGCGTAGCCCCGGCCTCGCCTGAGCTGGCCGCGTTTTATAGTAAGCGCGCCGGTTGGCGGAACTGGGGCGAGGAGAGTATCCGCTATCGCCTCGCGCAGAAGCTCGCGCAGACCCAGCCCGGCCATGCGGTGCTGGATATCGGCGGCCGCGAGGGCGATATCCGCAAGTTCCTCCCGCAAGGCATCAAGTATCAGGGACTCGATATCGCGCCCGAGTTCGCCGGCCCCGACGTCTTGATTCACGACATCACCAAGGGCCTCCCGTTTCCCGACGGGTCCTTTGACCGCGTCTTCATGATCGAGGTGCTCGAGCATACGCCGACGGCGTTTCAAACCGCCGGCGAGGTCTACCGCGTACTGAAGCCCGGCGGCGTGTGGGTCGTGTCGGTGCCCAATCCCTATCATTTCAAGGAAATCATCTGGAATCTGCTGGGCGTGGCCGACAAGTGGGGCCACGTGTACAGCTGGACCAAGCAGACGATGACCCGGCTGGGCGAGATGAATGGCTTCCGGCGTGCCGACTACGCGGGTACGTACATCTGGCCGCCGATACCCGCGCCCTGGTGGCTGCTGGGGCGGTCCATCGCGTACAAGTTCGTCAAAGATTGAAAAAGGGCTGGCTCAAGGCGGGCAAGATCGCCGCCATGCTCGTGGTCCTGGCCTTGATCGCGCGCTCGATCGCACGCAACTGGGCCGCTTTTCAATCGGTCCATGTCACGCTCGATCCGAAGATCGGCTGGCTGGCGGCGTCCGTCGCGGTCGTCTTCCTCACCTACGCGATTCAGATCGAATCATGGCGCCGCATGCTGCGCGGCTGGGACCAGCGGCTGCCATACACCAGCGCCGCGCGGGCCTGGACCCTTTCCAATCTTGGCCGCTACATCCCCGGCAAGGTGTGGAGCGTCGCCGGGCTCGTGGTGCTCGCGGAGCGCGCCGGGGTGCGCCGGAGCGCCGCCGCCGTCTCGGCGTTCGCGATGCAGGCGGTGGTGCTGGGGACGGGCGTCGTGCTGGTCGCGTTCGCCACGCCGCACGCCGCGTCGCCGGTCTTGCTCGGCGGCGCCGTCCTGGCAGCGCTCGTGTTGATCGGGGTGCTGGCCTGGCGCCGAACCGCGCAATGGCTCGGCACCTTCGCCGACGCGACTACGCCGCTCCCGCCACTGCCCATATCGGCCATCCTGTTGTCGAGCGGCCTGATGCTGGTGAGCTGGATGACCTTTGGAGTCGCCTTTTGGATGCTCATCCGAGGCCTGATTTCCACCGCGAGCGTGCCGATCCCGGCTGCGATGGGTATGTTCGCGCTGGGCTATGTCATGGGCCTCATCGCCGTCATCGCACCGGGTGGCTTAGGGGTGAGAGATCTCGCACTCGTCGGTTTTCTCACGCCCTTTCTCGGCAGCGGGGGAGCGTTGGCGTTGAGTCTGGCCTCTCGCGTGCATCTCACGCTCACCGAGACCGGTGCGGCGGGCATCGCACTGCTCCTCAAGCCTGCTCCAGCTCCGATAATCACGGAGAAAGTCTCTGAATAAGCATACGCCGCCGGTCAGCATGACAGCCAGTGCGTTTCAGCCGCGCTACCCGACGCTGGCCGCCACTGGGTTCATGGTCCTGTTCATCGCCGTCCTCGCGTTCCCGATGCTGCGGGGGAAGTGGCTGGCCGCGCCGATGAGCGACCAGTACGCCAGTGCCTACGCCGTGCATGAGTGGCAAGCGGAGCAGTGGCGCGCGACGGGGCAGCTGCCGCTGTGGAATCCGATGATCATGGACGGGCTGCCGTACATCGCGGTCGTGACGCATGGCGACGTGCTCTATCCGACGTCGTTCCTCCGCTGGTTCCTGTCGGCCGACAAGGTGACGAATCTCGGGTTCGTCCTCCACTACATCCTCGCCGGCCTGTTCATGTTCCTGTTCCTGCAGCGCCTCAACGTCTCGTGGGTGGGGTCGACGGTCGGCGGGCTCGCCTACCAGCTGTCGGGCATCCTGATCTCCTACGCGCGTCCCGGTCACGACGGCAAGCTGTTCGTCTCCACGATGCTGCCGCTGGCGTGCCTCGCGCTGCTCATCGCGCTGCGCGACCGGCGCACGTGGGGCTATCCGCTGCTCGCAGTCGCCGTGGCGCTCTGCCTGCTGAGTCCGCACGTGCAGACGACCTACTACCTGCTCATCGCGACGGGGCTGTGGGCGCTGTATCTGACGTTCGGTGAGCCGACGACCGAGCCCCTCGGTCCCCGGCTGACGCGCCTCGGGATCGTGCTCGCTGCGGTCGTCGCGGGCTTCGGCATCGCGGCGCCGCAGATCCTGCCGTTCCTCGAGTACATCCCACATTCGCCGCGCGCCGTCGCCTACTCGGGCGCGTTCGAGAGCGCCGCGTCGTTCGGTATTCCATGGGAGCACGTGCCCGGGTTCTTCCTCGCGGGATTCGTGGGCGAGTCGGACACGTATTGGGGCTCGAACGGGCTCAAACTCCACTCGGAGTATCTCGGCCTGCCGGTGATCGCGCTCGCGATCCTCGGTCTCGGGTTTGCCCGGGAGCGGCGGCGGCTGATTTGGTGGCTGGGCGGCATGGGCGTTCTCTTCCTGCTCATCGCGCTCAGCAACGCGACGCCGTTTTACAAGCTGTGGTGGAGTGTGATGCCGTATGTCCGGAAGACGCGCGCGCCGGGCATGGTCTTCTTCATAGTCGCATTCTGCACCGCCGCGTTCGCGGCGCTGGGCGCGGGGCGACTCGAGCAGAAGGAAGGGGCGGGGCATGTCCGCGGCTGGATGGTCGCGGCAGGCGTCATCGCCCTGCTCGGACTCGCCGGCGCATTCGGCCACCTCGCCGAATCGCTCGCCGCGCCCGAGCGGCTGCCGTTGGCGCTGGCCCTGGGGTCGAGCATTCGGGTATCGGCGTTCATCGGCGCCATCGCGCTGTTCGCCGTGGCGCTGCTGGCGTTCGCCTACCAGCGGGGCAGTGTGCCCTTGGTCGCATTCGCGCTGGGCCTGCCGCTGCTCGTGGGCACCGATCTGTTGCGCGATGGGCGGCGGTTCTGGCTGTACTCCGATCCGCCGAACCAGAGCCTGTATCGCGCCGACGCCATTGTGACGCGCCTGCGCGCCGAACCAAAGCCATACCGAGTGCTCGACTTTAACGTTTATCGAGAAAACACGCTGATGGCGCACGGTATCCCCCAGGTTCTGGGCTATCAGGGGAACGAACTCCGCTATTTCGACGAGCTGATCGGCGGCCGGCCCGGAACACAGGGGCAAGCGCGTTTTCTCCTCACGTCGACCAGACTCTGGCCACTGCTCGCCGTTCGGTACGTCCTGATCTCAGATACGGTGCAGATCCCTGGTTATCACAAGGTCCTGGGCCCCGTCGAGACCGCAGCCGGAAACCGCGGTTACCTCTACCAAGCCGACACCGCGCCGCCTTATGCACGCGTCGTTCCCGCGGCCGTGAAAGTCGGGGCTGATTCGCTGGTTCCGTCGACACTCGCCGATCCGCGGATGCCCGGCTATGACCGGGTTGTCCTGCTTCCAACTGCCGCTCCGATCAATCCGCCGCCGCTAAGCGGTTTGCCGCCCGCGTCCCCGTCGCACGCGCGGGTGACCGCATGGGATGCGGCCCGGTGGGCCCAGGCGCCCGGAGGCTCGAGCTGAGCTATTCCTCGCGCGCGTTCGCACGCGGCAAGTTGATCGGCGTGGTCACGCTGCTGCTCGTCATCGCCGGTTTCGTCCTGCCGCCCGCCTGGGAACGGAGACGCCGGCGTGGCTGAACGCGCGTTGGTCGTGATTCCGACCTACAACGAGGCGGTCAACGTTCCACAGATCGTGCCGCAGGTGCTGTCGCAGGATCCACGGCTGGAAGTGCTCGTAGTCGATGATGGCTCGCCCGACGGCACGGGGCGGATTGTCGACGAGATGGCGCGGACGAACCCGCGCGTGCACGCGCTCCACCGCCAGGCGAAGCTGGGGCTTGGGACGGCGTACATCACGGGCTTCAAATGGGCGCTGGAGCAGGGGTACGATTACATCTTCGAGATGGATGCCGATTTCTCGCACGATCCCGCCCACCTCAAGGACTTTCTCACGGCCATTCAGGATGCGGACCTCGTATTGGGATCACGCTACCTCGACGGCAAGGTTACGATCGTCAATTGGCCGATGAGCCGGTTGATGCTATCGTACTTCGCCAACGTCTATGCCCGCTGGTTCACGGGCCTCCGGATGTGGGACCTGACCGGTGGGTTCAAGTGCTTTCGCAGGCGGGTGCTGGAAACGATCGATCTTTCCGCCGTCGGTTCCAACGGCTACGCCTTTCAAATCGAGATGAGTGTTCGCGCATGGCGAAAAGGGTTCAAGCTCCGCGAGATTCCGATCGTATTCGTCGACCGGGCCGAGGGGCAAAGCAAGATGAATCGGGCCATCGTCCGGGAGGCGGTGTGGAAGGTGCCGCGCCTCAGGCTCATGGCCTGGTTCGGCCGCATCTGATCGGCCTGCCGGTCTACAAAATGACGGGATCGGGCAACGATTTCGTCATGCTCGACGCGCGCGTGTCCACACCGGCCGATTGGACGCCGGAAGACATGCAGGCTGTGTGTGCGCGGGGCACCGGCGTGGGCGCCGACGGTATCGTCTTCGTGGGGCCGGGCTCGCACGCGGGCGCGGCCCGGATGATCTACTACAACGCCGACGGATCCCACGCCGCCATGTGCGGCAATGCCGCCCTGTGCAGCACGACCCTCGCTGCGCATCTGGGTGTCGGTACGCCCGATGGGATGGACCTCGAGACCGATGCCGGGACCTACCAGAGCCGCGCTGTGGAAACCGGGCGGGCAGAGCTGCATCTCGCGCCGGTGGACGCCCCAGCGGCCGTCCCGGGGCTCGGCCTCATCGCCGGCGAGCGCCAGGCGGTACTCA
>QHUE01000045.1 GCA_003221825.1 Gemmatimonadota bacterium | reverse complement strand
AGCCGCCCTGGTCGGCGCGCGGGAGCTCGTCGGTCCCATCATCGCGATGACCATCACGCTGGCTGCCGTCTATGCGCCGATTGGCTTCCAAGGTGGCCTCACCGGTTCGCTGTTCCTCGAGTTCGCCATCACGCTCGCGGCGGCAGTCGTCGTGTCCGGCATCGTGGCGGTCACACTGTCGCCCGTGATGAGCTCGCGGTTCGTGCACCCGCAAGGGAAGGAAGGAAAGCTCACCAAGCTGGTGAATCGGGGATTCGAGGTCGTTCGCAGCAACTATGCGCGGTTGCTCGACGGCGCCCTGCAGATGCGTCCCGCGATCGTGGCGGCGGCGATCCTGGTCATGCTCGCCGCGTGGCCGCTTTACACGTACTCCAAGCGCGAGCTCGCACCCGTCGAAGACCAGAGCCACATCAGTCTGTTCATGCAAACGCCCCCGGACGCGTCGCTCGCGGCCAACAACCGCGCGTCGCTCGACGTGGTCAAAGCGATCACGGCGTTTCCGGAAGCGAAGTTCATGTGGTCGTTGACTGCGTCGTGGGGCGCGTTCGGCGGCATGGTGGCAAAAGACTGGAAAGAGCGCGACCGCTCGACGGCCCAGCTCTTCCCCGCGGTGTACGGCGCCGTCTCCCGGGTGCCCGGCGTACGGGTGTTCCCGCGCCTGGATCCGCCATTGCCCACGCCCGGCTCATATGACGTGGAGCTGGTGCTACAGAGCGACGCGCCGCCGGAGCAGCTGCTCGGGACGGCCGGCGCAGTCGTCGGCGCGGGCTGGCAGAGCGGCAAGTTCTTGTACGTCGATACCGACTTGAAGATCGATCTGCCCGAGGCCCGCGTCGTGATCGATCGCGATCAAGTCGCGGATCTTGGCCTCGATCTGGCGACTGTCGGCCGCGAGCTCGGCACGGCGCTCGGCGGCGGCTACGTCAACCGGTTCAACTTCTTCGACCGCAGCTACAAGGTCATCCCACAAATCGGAGAGGCCGACCGCACGACCGTTGGGCCGCTGCTCGACCTGAAGATCAAGACGCCGAGCGGCCAGCTCGTGCCGGTATCGACGTTCACGCACATCGAATCGAGCACTGCACCACGTACGCTGAACCGCTTCCAGCAGCGCAACGCGGTCCGCGTGTTCGGCGCCGTCAATCCGGGAGTCACCAAGGACGAAGGACTGCGCGTCCTGGAGAACGCGGCCGAGGGGCTCCATACGCCCGGCCTGACGCTCGATCACGCGGGCGAATCGCGACAGATCCGGCGTGAAGGCGGAGCGCTGACCGTAACACTCGGATTCGCCGTGATTCTCATCTATCTCGTGCTCGCGGCACAGTTCCGGAGCTTCCGCGATCCGCTGATCGTGCTGTTGGGTTCGGTCCCGCTCGCGATCTCCGGCGCGCTGATCTTCAGCTTTCTCAACCTGACGACGCTCAACATCTACTCGCAGGTCGGGTTGATCACGCTCGTCGGCCTGATAGCAAAGAACGGAATTCTGATTGTGCAGTTCGCGAATACGTTGCAGGAGCGCGGCCTGGCCAAGATGGCGGCGCTGCGCGAAGCCACCTTGACGCGGCTGCGCCCGGTCTTGATGACGTCTGCCGCGACCGTGTTCGGACACTTCCCGCTCGTCCTCGTCTCCGGTCCGGGATCGGCCGCGCGCAACAGTATCGGCATGGTCCTCGTCACCGGCATGACGCTGGGCACGGTTTTCACGCTGTTCATTGTGCCGGTCTTCTACTCGCTCATCGCCGCGGAGCATAAACCGGCGTCGGCCTACGAGCCGGTCGGCCAGGAGGTATTACAGACATGAGACAGAAACTTGCGGCGTTGCTCGTACTGCTCGCGCTGGCGGGCGTGGAACAGGCCCGCGGCCAGCAGTCGGAGCTGCCGCCCCCGATCGCCTTCTGGAAAACACTCGGCGACACGACACTCGTGCGGCTCGTGGGTGAAGGCGTGAAATCAAATCACGACGTGGTGGCGGGCCGAGCACGGCTACGCGGTTCACGCGCCGCGCGGCTCCAGGCGGCGCTCGACTTCGCGCCGGCGCTGACGGCCACGGCGAGTTACACGCGGCAGCGGCTCGCGAGCGCGAGCTTTCCCGGAGGCTTCGGGACCGCCTTCCCCGATCAGAACGTGTGGGACGCCGGCCTACAGCTCTCCTGGGAGGTCGATGTCTTCGGCCGGATCCGCAAGACCACCCAGGCTCGGGGCGCCTTGATTGCCGCCGGGGAAGAGGATGTGCAGGACCTGCAGGTCCTGCTCGCCTCAGAGCTGGCCAGTGCCTACTTCGACCTGCGCGGTGCCCAGGACCGCCTGCAGGTGGCCCGCCGGAACGCCGAGAATCAGCAGCACACGCTGGACGTGACGCTGCAGCGTCTCGAGGCGGGGCGAGGCAACGAGTTCGATTCGGAGCGCGCGCGTGCTCAGCTGAACTCCACGCTCGCCGGAATTCCGGAGCTGGAAGCGTCAATCGCCGCCGTGCAGCATCGCATCACGGTGCTCGTCGGCGGGCCGGCCAGCGGGCTGGAGCAGGAGGGTGAAGAGCACCAGGCGCTTCCGGCGCTCCCGGACTCGATCCTGGTCCCGAACCCCGACGTCGCGGTGCGGCTGCGGCCGGACGTGCGGAGCGCCGAGCGCCAGCTTTCTGCCAGCAATGCATTCGTGGGCGCGGCAAAGGCTGCCTATTTGCCGCGGATTTCGATCGGGGGCGGCGCGGGATACGTCGGCAGCTCGTTCGACGCCCTGGGAAATTCAAACAGGCCGCGCTACGCGATCGGGCCCGTCATCTCCTGGCCCGCGCTCGACCTTGGCCGGGTGAAGGCCGGCGTCGATGTGGCGCGCGCGCAGGAAGCGGAAGCAGATGCGTACTACCGTAAGGCGCAGCTGCAAGCGTCGCAGGAAATCGCGACCGCCGTCGTCACGTACAACAAGGCTCGCCGTAGTCTCGACTATCTCGAAGCTGCGTCACGGGCGAGCGAGCGTGCCGCTGCGCTGGCACGGCTGCGCTTCGACGAAGGCGCGACAGATTTCCTGCAAGTGCTGGACGCCGAGCGCACCATGCTCGAGGCGCAGGATCGGCTGGCCGCCGGCCGTACGGCGGCGACGAGAGGGTTGGCACAGGTTTATCGCGCGTTGGGGGGAGCTGTCCCGTAGCGCTGCCGGTACGCGCGCGGGCTGGCGCCGAACTCCGTCCGGAACGCCCGATTGAAGTTGGAGATGTCTCCGAAGCCGGAGTCGAGGGCGACATCGATGACTCTGCCCGCTTCGGTCGCGAGCTCGGCGTGCGACGGCAGGGCGCCATCGTGCCACGATAGTCCCGCCGCGAGCTTCACGGCGCCGACGGCCAGCCGCACGCCAACCTCCTCCCACGGCACGCCAGGCGTCCCCCCCCCAATCGCACCCACGCCAGCGCGAGCAACCAGCGCGGCGAGGGGGCGCAGAGGAGGGAGCCGGGGAACGGGAAACCGCTGGTTCGCACCGCGGGCGCCGGCATCGGCCGCAAGCCGTTCGAAGTAATCAGGCTGAAAATAGAACGCGACGCAGCGGTCGCCTTCGCCATGCCGGTGACCGCACTCGTAGCAGTGCCCCGCATTACCCAGGAGCAGGGAGCCCGGCGCCATGAATCCGCGGCCGAGCGGCGAGCGGTACTGAAAGCTGCCCGCCAGCACGATCGCGATGGTAGGGCGCGTGTGGCGCTCCTCGAACGAGCGGTCCTGGGGGCCGGATGTGCAGGTGACATCGCTCACCGACCAGCCCTGGCCGGCGGCGATGCTCCGGCCGACCGCACGGCCCGCCTCGCCCCGCTCTCTGCGGCGCTTCAGCGCCTCCTGCAACGCCGCCGCAATTTTTCCCAAGACTTACCTCCGGCTCCGTTCTACACTCCCAGACCCAAAAATGGAGGCACTATGACCACCACGACTGCAGTTCCTCCTGAATCACGCATCCTGAGCGAAGGCTACGGCCCCGGCGCATGGCATGGCCCGGACATGAAGGCGGCGCTGGCTGATGTGAAACCCACCCTCGCGTTCTGGAGACCGGCGACCGGACGCCACAACATCGCCGAGCTCGTTCTGCATCATGCGTACTTCGTACGGGCCGTCAGGTCGCAGATCTCCGGTCACGCCGCGGAGCCTTTCGTTCTCCCGGGCGAAGATTGGTTCGTCGTCACCGACCAGAGGCCGATCTCATGGGCCAAGATTCAATCCACGTTGGCGTCGGAGCAGCAACGTCTAGCTGAGCTGGTCGCTGCCATCGAAGCGGGCACCGTCACGCCTGCCACCCCTTCGCCCGAGCGGTTCAGTCTCATACTCGGCATCACGTGTCATGCGATCTATCACGCCGGTCAGGTGCAGCTGATCAAGCGGCTGAAGGCAGCTTAATGGACTCACCTCGCGACCTTGACGACCGTATCCCACGTCCGCGTGGTGACGTCCTTCCCGAACGTCTTCTCGATCAGCGTCATGAACACAGGACCCTTCGGGGTCGGCAGATAGGCGCTGAAGACTTCGCCATCTTTCATTGCCAGGATGCGCGCGCCGTGCATCTCGACCGGCAGCTTGATCTTTCCGGTGGGCCGGCCGCGCAGGAACGTGACGATGCGTTTCGCTTTGGGACTGACCTTGAAGGCGCGATAGGGATCGGACTCGAGCAGTTTCCTCAGCTGCTCGACCGGCCGGACGATGGTGGGAAACACACGGCCGAGTCGGTCCTGCATTGCGGCTTCGGCTTTCAGCTGCACGGCCTCCTCCGACGTGCTACGAGCGTCGAACACCACGTTGCCACTCCCGAGTACCGTCTTTACGTCGGTGAATCCGGCGGCTTCGAACGCGGCCTTCAGAGCCGGCATCTTGCAGTTCGTCGGCATGACGCCCCGGAGAAACGCCGCATAGCGTGGCATGTCGAAATGTAGCGCTCCCAAACGACTACCTGGTGAAGCGGGCATATTTCAGACTCTCTTGGAGGACACAATGAAGTACTTGTGCCTGGTCTATCAGGAAGAGAAGCAGGAAGCGAACGTCCCGCAGGACGTGATCGAGCAGGCCAAAAAGGACTATTGGGCCTTTACCGAAGACATCAAGAAGAGTGGCCATTACATCGGGAGCAACGGGCTGAAGCACACCGACGCCGCCACCACCGTGCGCGTGCGCAACGGCAAGCTCTCGGCGACCGACGGTCCCTTCGCCGAGACCAAAGAACAGCTCGGCGGCTACTTCCTCATCGAGGCCAAGGACCTGAACGACGCCATTCAGGTGGCGGCGCGCATTCCGTCCGCCAAGTGGGGATCAATCGAGGTGCGCCCCGTCTGGGGATAACCATTCACCGTTGTGGAGGAATCCATGAGATATCTCTCGACGACCGATGGGCCGTACGTCGAGACCAAGGAACAGCTCGGCGGCTATTACCTGATCAAGGCGAAAGACTTGAACGACGCCGTGCAGGTGGCGTCGCGGATCCCCGGCGCGAAGCACGGCACCGTCGAGGTCCGTCCGATCATGGAGTTCGACCAACCGTAGACACGATCGAGTCGGTCTACCGCGCCGAATCCCGTCGCGTCCTCGCCACCTTGATCCGCCTCCTCGGCGACTTCGATCTCGCCGAGGAGGCGCTGCAGGATGCGTTCGCGGCTGCGGTCGAGCGCTGGCCGGTCGATGGCACGCCGGCGAATCCGCGCTCCTGGCTGATCTCCACGGGCCGTTTCAAGGCCATCGATCGGCTGCGCAAAGGCCGCCGCGAAGTGGCGGGTGAGGCGGACGTGCCGCAAGAGCTCAGCGATACCGAAGACTACGACGTCGCCGACGACCGGCTGCGCTTGATCTTCACCTGCTGCCATCCCGCGCTGCACCCCGACGCGCAAGTCGCGATGACGCTGCGCGAGGTGTGTGGGCTCACCACGGAGGAGGTCGCGGCGGCGTTCCTGACGACCGCGCCGACGCTGGCGCAGCGGATCGTCCGCGCGAAAGCAAAGATCCGCGACGCGCGCATTCCGTACGAAGTGCCGGAGCGGCCCGATCTCGCCGAGCGGCTGGCGACGGTGCTGCACGTCGTCTACCTGGTTTTCAACCAGGGCTACTTCACCCGTCCTGATCTGGGCATCGAAGCGATCCGGCTGGGCCGCCTGCTCGTCGAACTATTGCCTGAAGCGGAGGCGATCGGGTTGTTGGCGCTGATGCTGCTGCACGACGCGCGGCGCGCCACGCGCACGACAACGGCGGGCGAGCTGATTCCACTCGAGGAGCAGGACCGCGCGCAGTGGGACCGGAGACAGATAAAGGAAGGAGTGGCCCTCGTCGAACGCGCCCTGGGCTCGCGCGGCTTCGGCCCGTACACGCTGCAAGCCGCGATCGCCGCCTTACACGCCGAGGCGCCAAGCTCGCCAGCGACCGATTGGGTGCAGATCGTCGGGCTCTACGATGTGCTCCTCCGAGCCGAGCCGTCACCCGTCATCGAGCTGAACCGCGCCGCCGCAATCGCGATGCGCGACGGGCCGGAGCACGGGCTCAGGCTCATCGATGCGATTCTTGCGCGTGGCGAGCTGCGGGAGTATCACCTGATCCACGCCGCCCGCGCCGATCTATTGCGCCGCCTGGGTCGTAAGCCAGAGGCGCGCGACGCCTATGCGCACGCCCTCGCCCTCACCGTGGAAGAACCAGAGCGCCGCCTCATCGAACGCCGATTGCAGGAGTTATGATGGAACGCGCCGGAATCCTGCCCTGTAGATGCTACGAATACCAGTTCTTGTCCCACGCGTGGGGCTTGAGCTTCGCCAGCATGCCGGCCGGCAGCGCGCCTTTGGTCGACGCCAGCGCGTTTTGCCGCACGTGCGCCGGCCGCCGCATCCCGGGGATGACGGTCGAGACCTCAGGTGCCGACAGGCAGAACCGCAGCGCCAGCTCGGGCAGGGTCTCGACCTGATCGTCCAACACCTTCGCCAGCGCCTGCCCTCGCCGCTCCGCCTCGGCCTTGCGGTCGCCCGCGAAGTACTCGCCGCGCCAGTCGCCGGCCGGGAACACGGTATTCGCCTTGATCTGTCCCGTCAGCGCCCCCTCGTCGAACGGCACGCGCACAATGATCCCCAACGGTTTCTGCCTGGCGAGTGCGAACAGCGCTTTTTCGGGTGAGCGGTCGTAGACGTTGTAGATCACCTGCGCGGTTTCGAACAGCGGATCGGCCAGGATGCGCAGCGCCGTCTCGGGCGCGTGATCGTTGATCGAGATCCCCCAATGCAGGACCTTTCCTTCTTCTTTCAGGCGAACAATCTGTTTGTAGGACGCGTCCCAGTCGGGATCCGAAAGCCAGACGTCGTTCCACACGTGCAGCTGCTGCACGTGCAGCGCTTCCATGCTGAGATTCTTGAGCGACTGCTCGGTGCTCGTGGCGATGTATTTGGCGGGAAACACGTCGCCGAGCTTGTAGCTGGCCTTGCCCGGCCACTCGCGATTCTGCGGCGGGATCTTCGTCGCGACGACCGCGCGATTGGCGCGGATGTCGTCCTTCAGCGTCTCACCGATCACACGCTCGCTGTGCCCGGCGCCATACGCGAGGGCGGTATCGAAGAAGGTGATGCCTTGCTCGACCGCTTCCCGCAGCGCCTTGCGGCCTTCGGCGTCGTCCACGCCGCGCCACATCTCACCGCCGAGGCCCCAGCCACCGAAGCCGATTTCGCTGATGCGGTAACCGGTACTACCGAGCGGACGACTCTTCATGGCCGTGCTCCTTCCCCAATCGAGCCGGTGCTGAGAACATCGCGGAGCGGGGTCCGCCGCAGCTCCGCGGAGAACTGAGGGATCGCCTTCGCCATCAAGTCGGCGAAGCGCGTCGTTGCCTCCGCGAGCCGTCCGGCCAGCACGTCATGGACCGCGAGCTGCTGCGTAGTGGGCGCGAAGTCCGCCCCGTTCTCCGCCATATCCGACTGCAGCGCGGCGAGCCGGCCATACAGCTGCATCGGATTGCGGAACGCATCCTCACGCGCGCCCGTCAGGTTCACGTCGAACAGGGCGCCTTCGATGCGGATGATTCGCCGCTCGAGTGAATCGGCGAGGGCGGCAATCCGCTTCGCTCCCGAGTCGGTCACGAGCGCGGAGTCGCGGAGTTGCGCCGTGAGATCGCGCACCTGTTTGCGTACCCACTCGAGCCGGTTGATCATGCGGGCGATGCTGTCCTGCTCGACGCGAATCGTGCGCGCGAGCTTCCCTTGCGCCTGCACGTCCGCGTCGCTCCCCGTCGTGTTGGGATCCTTGAGCACGGTGAGCGACTGCGTCGATGTCACGGGCGCGGTGGTGGAATCTGCGACGACGAGTCGGACGGTATAGGTCCCCGGCAACACGAGCGGACCGCGGAGCGAGAGGTCCAGGTCCCAGGTGACCAGGGGGCGCGTCCCGTCTGCGCCCACGCGAACGAACGCCTTGCCCGGCGGCGGCGTACGCAGCTTCGGTGTGGCCGGAGCGGCGTAGCGCAGGTCCCAACAGACCCGGTTGAATCCCACCTTGCGCTGTCCCTCGAGCACGCGCACGGTGTCGCCCTGCGCGTCGAGAACCACCAGCCTCGCGGGCTTGCGGGGGCGGCTCGAGCTATCACCGGGGCTGGGGGCTGGGGGGGCTGGGGGTTGGGGGCTGGGGCATGTGGTGCTTGGCGCGGCGGTTGAGCCGGTCGTGGTGTCCGCCAGCGCCGGCGAGACGTAGTAGGTGAGCGGGACTCCGGTCGGTCCGTTCTCCGCCTGCACGGCGCTGTTGGGTGCGCTCGCAACTCCTTGCTGGTCGCGCAGCCGGTAGGCCGGCGGCGGAACGAACAGCGTCGCCTTGCTCGCGAGGGTCGCGCCGTCGAGCTGCTCGAGCGGCGAGATGTCATCCAGGATATAGAAGCCACGCCCATACGTCGACACCACGAGATCGTGGAAATGCGGCTGCACGGTGAGCCACGAAACGGGTGCGTGGGGCAGGTTGGTCTGGAGCGGCAGCCAGCTGCCGCCATCATCCAAGGTGACGTACAGACCGTTCTCCGTCCCCGCGAAGAGCAGGCCACGCCGCACCGGGTCCTCGCGCACGATGTGCACGAAGGAAAGCGGCGAGCGCGGCAAGGTCTCCGAAATCTTTCTCCAGCTTTTGCCGAAGTCCGTGGTCTTGAAGATGTAGGGATCCAGGTCGTCGAGCTCGTGCAGGTCGGCCGCGAGATACGCCGTGCCGGCGTCGAAGTGCGAGGGCTCGATGTTCACGATCTTCGCCCAGGCGGAGAGCTTCGGGATGTTGGCCGACACGTCGGTCCAGTGCGCGCCGCCGTCCGTGCTCACGTTCACACGGCCGTCGTTCGACCCGGCCCAGAGCACACCCGCCCGGACCGGCGACTCCGCGAGCGCGAACAGGGTGGCGCCGTCGAACGTGTAGAGGTTATCGGTCGTCACACCGCCCGAGGTTTGCTGGTGCGTCGTGTCGTTGCGGGTGAGATCGGGACTGATCACCTGCCAGCTCGAGCCGCGGTCCGTCGTGACGTGCACGACCTGGCTCCCCACGTACACCTTCGTGTGCTCGTGCGGCGAGATGGCGATGGGAAATGTCCAATTCCAGCGGTACTTCATGTCTGCAGGCCGCCAACCGTAGCCTGCCTCGGGCCAGATGCGCACGTTCCGCGCGTGATCGGTCCGAACGTCGTAGACCTCGAGCCCGCCGTCGTAGCAACCCGACCACACCGTCGTGTTGTCGACTGTGTCGGGAATCGCAAAGCCACTCTCACACCCACCCACGTGACCCCACTGCCCCTCGTTCAACCCGCCCGAGCGACTGCGACTCGGCATGCGGTAGGACGAGCCATCCTGGCGATTGCCGTAGAGGTAGTAGGGCACGCGCGTGTCGGTGTGCACGTGGTACATCTGCGCGATCGGAAGCACGACGCGGGTCCAGGCCTTACCGCCCGTGAGCGTGATGCTCGCGCCT
>QHUE01000044.1 GCA_003221825.1 Gemmatimonadota bacterium | reverse complement strand
CGGCGGCGCCGTCGCCCATCACGAAGCCGTCGCGGTCCTTGTCGAACGGCCGGCTCGCGGGTTTGGGATCGTCATTGCGCTCCGACAGCGCCTTCATGTTCGCGAAGCTGGCGAGCGCGAGCGGGGTAATCGCGGCCTCCGACCCGCCCGCGACCATCACATCGGCCTTGTTTTCGCGGATCAGGTCGAAGGCGTCGCCGACCGCGTGCCCCGACGACGCGCAGGCTGAGACCGTGCAATAGCAGGGCCCCTGGAAGCCGAACCGCATCGAGACGATCGCCGACGCGACGTTCGCCATGAACATCGGCACGAAGAACGGTGAGACGCGCCCGGGTCCCTTCTCGATGAAGGTGCGCATGTTTTCTTCGAACGTCGCGATGCCCCCCGTGCCGCTGCCGATGATCACCCCGATGCGCTTGGGATCGAGCGGGCTTTTCTCGAGGCAGGCGTCGCGCACCGCCTGGACGGCGGCGCCCATCGCGAACTGCGAGAACAGATCGTAGCGGCGGGCTTCCTTCTTATCGATGTACTGCAGAGGATCGTAGCCCTTCACCTCGCAGGCGAAGTGCACGGGCAGCTGGGCGGAATCGAACCGAGTGATCGGACCCGCCCCCGACTGTCCGTCGACGAGGGCGGCCCACGTGCTGGCCACGTCGTTCCCTACCGGCGTCACGAGCCCGAGGCCCGTGATCGCCACCCGGCGCGTCACTATTTGCCTTTCCCCATCTTCTCATGGAGATAGGTCATCGCTGCCCCGACGGTGCGGAGCTTCTCCGCCTCTTCGTCCGGGATGTCGATGTCGAATTCCTTCTCGAACGCCATGACCAGCTCGACCGTGTCGAGGCTGTCGGCCCCGAGGTCTTCCATGAAGCTCGCGTCGTTCGTGAGCTTGTCGCGCTCGACGCCGAGCTCTTCGACGATGATGTCTTTGACCTTCTCCTCGAGCTGCTTCATGTCCATTGCCATGGGTAACCCTCAGCGAAGGTGGACCTGCTTACATCACCATCCCGCCGTCGACGACCAGGACCTGTCCCGTAATGTAGCTGGCGAAGTCGGAAGCGAGAAAGAGGACGGCAGCGGCGATGTTTGAGCCTTGTCCCAGCCGTCCCAACGGAATGTTGTCCAGAAAGTACTGTCTGGCTTCCGCGGATATGCCCTTGGTCAGTTCCGTCTCGATGTAGCCGGGGGCGACGGCGTTCACCAGGACGTTGCGCGAGGCTAACTCCTTCGCGACGGACTTGGTGAACCCGATCACGCCGGCCTTGGACGCGGAGTAGTTGGACTGTCCCTTGTTGCCATTCAGCCCCACGACACTCGTGATGTTGATGACGCGACCCCAGCGCCGCTTGATCATGCCGCGCGCCGCGTATTTGGTCATCAGAAACGTCCCTTTGAGGTTCGTGTCCACGACGGTGTCCCAATCCGCTTCCGTCATCAGGAACAGCAATGTGTCCTTGGTGAACCCGGCATTGTTCACCAGCACGTCGATCTGTCCGAAATCCTTTTCGACCGACTTCGCGAACGCTTCGACCTGGGACGCTACTCCGACGTCGCACGCGTACCCCCGCGAGCCGCCGCCGAGCTGTTGCGCGATCTCGGCGGCCTTCCCGCCGTCGCGCGCGCAGAGCGCGACTTTGGCGCCCGCGGCGACGAAGGCCTGGCAGATATCGAGGCCGATGCCGCGCGTGCCTCCCGTGACGAGCGCGACTTTCCCGGGCAGCTCGATCTTCACGAATTCACACCCTGAAGGGTGTGCTCGGCCGACATTGTCCTTAAGGACAATGATTGCCGAGCACAGGCTTTAGCCTGTGAACACATCATGCGGCGTCCATGAATCTGGTCACGTCGTCCGCGGTTCCCAGGCTCACGACGTTCGCCCCCGGGACGATCCGCTTCAAGAGGCCCGCGAGCACGGCGCCGGGACCGATCTCGATGAAGCGTGCCCCCTCACCGCCGACGCGTGCCGCATGCTCCATGCATTCAACCCAGCGGACGGGCGAGGTCAGCTGATCCGCCAGCAGCCGTCGCGCGCGGCCTGCCTCCTTCACGGTCTCGGCGGTGGCATTCGCGATCACCGGGAACGCCGGATCGGCGAATTCCGCGCGCTGGAGCGCCAGCTCCAGGTGGTTCTTCGCCGGTCCCATCAGCGGGGAGTGGAATGCGCCGCTCACCTTGAGCAGCATGACGCGCTTGGCGCCGCGCTTCTTGCAGGCTTCGGAGGCGCGCGTGACCGCGTCGGGATCGCCCGAGATTACCGTCTGGTCGGGCGCGTTGATGTTGGCGGCGACGGCGAGACTTGCCTGCTGGGACGCTTCCGCGCAGGCGGCTTCCACGTCTTTGGTCGGGAGCCCCAGCACCGCCGCCATCGTGCCGGGACGCTCGTCGCCGGCCTTTTGCATCAGCTCGCCGCGGCGCCGCACGAGCTTTGCCGCCTGCGGTGAGCCCAGCGCGGTCGCGGTGACGTACGCGGAGTACTCGCCCAGCGAGTGGCCGGCCGCGGCGACCACGTCATCGACTTTGTCGCGCACGATCGCGAACACGGCGGCGCTGTGCGCGAGAATGGCCGGCTGCGCGTTCTGGGTCGCCGTCAGGTCCTCTTCGGGACCCTCGAACATGGTCCGGGACAACGGGACGCCGAGTGCCTCGTCGATGGCGTCGAACACGGCGCGCGCCGCCGGAAACCGTTGCGCCAGATCTTTTCCCATGCCGACTTTTTGCGCGCCCTGCCCCGGGCAGAGCCAGATGGTGGGCGCAGCATGCTGCGCCCCTACCACCGCACGACCATGCTGCCCCAGGTGAAGCCGGCGCCGAAGGCGCAGAACATCACCACCATGCCCGGCTTCAGGCGGCCGCATTTGACTGCTTCGTCGAGTGCGATGGCGATGGACGCGGCGGACGTGTTGCCGAAGCGGTCCACGTTGACGTAGACCTTGTCCATCGGCACACCGGCGTGCTTGGCGGTGGCTTCGATGATGCGGATGTTGGCCTGATGGGGGATGAGCAAATCGAGGTCGCCGGCGCTGAGGCCGGCGCGCTCGAGCGCGTGGTCGCAGGCGTCCGCCATCGAGAGCACGGCTGCCTTGAAGACTTCCCGGCCCGCCATCTTGATGTAGTAGCTATGGTCCTTCAGCAGCTCTTCACTGGGCGGATGCGTCGCGCCCCCGCCCGGCCGATACAGGAGCTCGGCGAGCGTGCCGTCGGTCTTCAGATAGACCGACAGAATGCCGCGGCCGTTCGTGCTCCTGCGGACCATCGTCGCGCCGGCGCCGTCGCCGAACAATACCGCCGTGGTGCGGTCACTCCAGTCCATGATGCTGGTGAGCTTCTCGGCGGCGATCACCAGCACGTGCTCGGCCTGCTCCGTCGCGATCATCCCTTCGGCGGCGCTGAGCGCGTACACGAACCCGGAGCAGGCGGCGCCGACATCGAACGCCGCGGCATTCTTGGCGCCCAGGATGGCCTGGAGATCGCAGGCCTGCGAGGGGAGCAGCCGGTCGGGCGACGCCGTGGCGTACACGATGGCGTCGACGTCCAGTGGCGTGAGTCCCGTTTCCTGGAGCACCTGCAGCGCGGCGGCTTTCCCCATGCAGGCGTTCGTCTCTTCCTTGCTCGAGACGCGGCGCTCGCGGATGCCGGTGCGCTCCTGGATCCACTGGTCCGACGTCTCCAGGAATTTCGAGAACTCGTCGTTCGTCATGACGCGCGCGGGCGCGTAGCTGCCCGTTCCCCACAGCTCCGCGAAGGGGCGCTTCATGCGGGGACTTTTCCTTCGGAGAACTCCGCGGCGATGTCGTCGGAGAGATGGCTGCGCACCGCCTGGCCCGCGACGCGGATCGCGTTCTTGATGGCCTTGGCGGGCGACGCGCCGTGGCAGATGATCACGACGCCCTGGACGCCCAGCAGCGGTGCGCCGCCGTACGTCGCGTAATCGAGCACCTCGAGGACGTTGGCCATCTCCGGCCGCTGCAGGACGTCCGGTGCCTCGCGCTTGATCAGGGAGACGAACACGCGTCCCGCCGACTCGTAGAACTTGAGCACGACGTTCCCGACGAAGCCGTCGCACGCGACGACATCCAGCCGCTGCCCGCGCGCCTCGCCGACGGGGATGTCGCGTCCTTCGACGTTGCCGATGTAGTGGATTCCGGGGGTCTGCTTGAGGAGTTGATGGGCTTCTTTGACGACTGCGTTTCCCTTCTCGTCTTCCTCGCCGATGTTGAGCAGGCCCACGGTGGGATTCGGCCGGCCGAGCACATCGCGGGCGTACACGGAGCCGAGATGCGCGAACCCCACGAGCTCGCGGGCATCGCAATCGATGCTGGCGCCGCCATCGACGACGAGCACGGGCTGGCCGGCGCTCGGGAACAGGGCACCGATGGCCGCGCGCTGCACGCCGGGGTGCAGGCGCAGCAGCAGCGTGCTCGCGGCCATCACGGCCCCGGTGTTGCCGGCCGAGATGAACGCGTCCGACTTGCCCTTTTTCTGGAGCCCGAGCCCGACGGCGATGGAGGAGCGCGGCTTGCCGCGAATCGCAGCGAGGGGCTTGTCGCCCATCCCGACGACTTCCGGCGCATCGACGACCTCGATGCGCGTGCGATCGGC
>QHUE01000043.1 GCA_003221825.1 Gemmatimonadota bacterium | reverse complement strand
GAAAGAGATCGCGTTGGTGCCCCAGTCCCACCACTCGCCCTTGAGTCCCATTTCCTTGTCGTTGAACTCGCCGCGCGTTTGCGGTGTGCCGAGCTGCGCGAGCACGCGCGCGGCGGGATCTCCCAATCTCAGACCGGAGAAGTCGAGCGGCAGCGGCGTCGAATCTCCGGTGAACTGGACCGAATGGGCAATTTCCTCATCACCGAGGCGTTCGTACTCGACGATGTAGTACGATCCACGGTCTCCGTCGTGAAACATGAGGTAGCCGATGGTGTGGGTGCCGTTACCGCGGTCGATGGGATTGTCCTTCCACGGTGCGCCGAGAACCGCTTCGACTTGTCGCCGCGGCTGACCCACGTAGATCCAGCCGATGCGGAGACAGGGGGATAGAGGCGTCCGAGCCTCCTCCCGGGGTGCCATGCAGGAGATGCCTTGGGCGGCGCGGTGGAAGGCATAGCCACCGAGGCAGGGGAGCGAGTCGGTGACGACGCGGCATGCGAACACGTGAGTCGCGGGCCAATCGCGGCCCGCGGGACCGAGTTGTCGCAGATACTCGATCGCGCCGGTGTTGCTCGGGTTCCAACGCAAGGACCGCTCCGCCGCCCAGCGCGCTAGATCCTTGCGACCCATGCGGTCGGTTGCTTCGGCGAAGTAGCCGTAGATCTGTGTCATCGCTTCGGCGCTGGCGTCGGTGCTGCGCACCGACATGAATCGCGCGATCTCGAACGCGGCGTTCTTCCAGTCCTCTCGGTCGAGATAGAGCGAGGCGATCTTCCAGTACGCCTCGTTGAACCACGCATCCACCGCTACTTGTTTGTCGTTCGTTCCGTGCTGCTTGTCGAGCTGCGCGATCAGGCGGCGGTACGCATCGAACGACTCGTTCCGGCGATTGTCGATCCAGAACAGGGTGCGGGCGTACGCATCGGCGATGAAGGGATTGTCGCGTTCGTCCGCGTAGGCCGGCGCGAGGATCGCAGCAGCCCCGGTGTAGTCGCGCCGCTGGTACAACACGCTGGCACTGTCGAGCTCGCGTTGATGGCGCGCGGAGAGCGGCACAGGGCGCGGCTCGACCGTCCCGAGCAGATCGCCGGGATTCACCTGCGCGCTGTCGACACCAGGAGGGCCCTTGAGATGCGCGATGAACAGCGTGCGGCCACCGAAGAGCACCGCCGGATTCGGCTCGCCCGTTACTGGGACGCTGTCCGGCATGCCGGCCTGCACGAGCAACGCGAGCATGACGGACGCGATCATTAATCAGCCCTTCTTGTCAGACGGCCCCAGCGCCAGCATCTCCCGAATTCCGCCCAAGGACCCGAGCACGCCGGTAGCCTCGTAGGGCATGTAGACGACCTTGTTGTTCTGACCGGAGACCATTTCCTTCAGCGTCTCGATGTAGCGGATGGCGATCAGGTATTGCGCGGGGTCGCCGCCGGTACCCTTGATCGCGGCGGTGATGCGCTCGATCGCCTGCGCTTCCGCTTCGGCGACCTTGAGCCGCGCCGCCGCTTCCGCTTCGGCGTGCAGGATCTTGGCCTGCTTGTCGCCCTCCGCGGGGTTGATCTCCGACTGCCGAATGCCCTCGGCGGAGAGAATGCGCGACTGCCGCTCGGCGTCGGCGGTGATGATGGTCGCGCGCCGCTCGCGCTCGGCGCGCATCTGCTTTTCCATCGCGTCGCGGATGTCGCGCGGGGGATTGATGTCCTTGAGCTCTACGCGGCTGACCTTGGAGCCCCATTTGTGCGTCGCCTCGTCGAGAATCGCGCGCAGCTTGGCGTTGATCGTGTCGCGCGACGACAGGATGTGGTCGAGCTCCATCTCGCCAATCACGTTGCGGAGCGTCGTCTGCGTCAGCTTCTCGATGGCATCGGGGAGATTGGCGATCTCATAGGTTGCCCGCACCGGATCGGTGATCTGTGAGTAGATCAAGGCGTCGATTTCGACGACGACGTTGTCCTTGGTGATCACGTTCTGGCGTGGGAAGACGTACACCGTCTCGCGCAGATCGATGCGCTCGGTGCGGAAGCGGCGCGAGTAGCTGTCCCCGGCGGGCGTAATGATCGTCTGATGCCAGTCCACGGAGCGGGGACGGTCGATCACGGGCAAGACGAAATTGATTCCCGACGCGAGCGTCTTGTGGTACTTGCCCAGCCGCTCGATGATCATCGTCTGCGCCTGCTGCACCACCCGGATGCTCTTGGAGATCAGCACGATCACGCCGAAGGCCACCGCGGCCACGAGAATTGTGCCAGGACCCATCGCTTAGAGCTCCTTCTCCACCAAGAGAGTGGTGCCATCCACCTGAATGATCGTGACCTGCGTGCCGGGCTCGAGCACCGTCGCGTCGCTGGAAGCGCCACGCCAGTCTTCGCCCTCGACCTTGACCCTTCCAGACAGTCCGGGGCCGATGCGCTCCGTCACGATGCCCGTCTTGCCCAGCAGGGCATCCACGCCGGTGCGTAATTCGGAGCCGGGGCCGAGCTGGAAGTAGTGCATCAGGCGCGGGCGCAGGGCGGCCATGCTGGCGACGCTGGCCACGGCGAACGTTATGCCCTGAACCACGAATCCCAGGCCCGGGATCAGCCCTACGATCCCGGCGACGCCCGCCCCCACAGCTAGACAGGCGAGCCAAAAGCCTGCGGTGAACATCTCCCCGACGAAGAGGCCGATCGCCAACAGAAACCAAAGCAGCCAATCTTCCATAGGTTAAAAGCTGCAACCCTGGGACCCATTTCGCTATCCAACGTGAGCCAACTCCTTGTGGAGCCGCTATGATCGCTCGTGCGCTGCTGCTCGCTGCAACATCCGTTGCGCTCGTTGCCCCCGCTGCCGCCCAAACCTCACGGCACGTGCTCAAAGGTGATTCCGTCGCCGTCTACAACCTTGTCGGAGAGCTGCGCGTCGAGGCCGGCTCGGGCAGCGACGTCGTCGTCGAAGTGCAGCGCGCCGGCGCGGACTCGGCCAGGCTCGACGTGCAAGCGGGGCCGCTGCACGGTCGCGAAACGCTGGTGATCAAGTATCCCGAAGACGTCATCGTCGTGCCCACGTGGGGCCGAGGCTCGAATACGACGCTGCGGGTGCACGACGACGGGACGTTCGGGGACCCTGATGGACGCCACCATCACCATGACGGCTGGTTCAACAGTGGGCGCGAGGTGCACATCACCGGACGCTCGCACGATGGCCTCGAGGCGCACGCCGATCTGCGGGTGAGCGTCCCGGCGGGGAAAAGCATTTCCCTGTTCCTCGGCGTCGGCAAAGCGTTCCTCTCCAACGTGAATGGCGCGTTTCGCGTCTACGTCGCATCGGCCGACGTCGCCGCGGACCGCACGCGCGGCTCGCTCCACATCGCGACCGGCTCGGGCAACGTGGACCTGCGTACGGCGTCGGGCGACGTCAACCTCGAAACCGGCTCCGGGGACATCACCGTCGCGGGCGTGGATGGTTCGAGCCTCCGGCTCGAGACGGGATCGGGCAACGTCACGCTCACCGACGGGAAAGCGCCGAGCGTGCACGTCGAAACCGGATCGGGCAGCATCGAGGCGACGGCGTCGGCAGGCGATGAGCTGTCGTTCGAGACGGGCAGCGGCGATGTCAACGTCGCGCTCGTGACGACGTTCCGTTCCGTGCACATCGAGACCGGCTCCGGCGACGTCACGCTCAAGGTGCCGCCCACGCTCGGGGCCGAGGTGGATCTCGACACGGGCAGCGGGGACATCGATCTCGGTGGATTGACGCTGCAGGTGCGGCGCATCGAGCACGATCACGTCACCGGAACGCTGGGAGACGGGAAGGGCCGCGTCTCGGTGGAGACGGGATCCGGGAACGTGCGCCTACAGAAGCTCTAGTTTGCGGCGATCCTTTTTTGTCGGCCGACCCTTGCCTTGATAGGTGGGGGTCGGCGCGAGTTTATGGGCCTCCGCCAGCCGCTCGCGGGCCGCTCGGCCTTCGGGCGATTCGTCGTAGAGCAGCTGCGCGTCGCGCGGCGGCCCGCGCCGCTCGGAGAGCGCGCGCACCGTGACGAGCCATTCGTAGGGGCCGACGCGCACGCGCAGCGAGTCACCGACGCGCAGTTGCTTCGCCGGCTTGGCGCGCGTGCCGTTCACGTGCACCTTGCCGCCGGCGATCGCGGATGAGGCGAGCGCACGCGTCTTGAAAAAGCGCGCCGCCCACAGCCAGCGGTCTAAACGAACCGAGTCGTCAGTCATCGGTCGTCGGTCATCAGTTTACGTATCAGACCAGCCAGCATTCGCTTCACCTCAACAACTGCCTTCTCCATGGGCGAGTAGCACTCGTTGTTCATAATCCCGAGGTCTGCGGCCAAAAGTAGGTGGTACTCCAGTTCGCTGGCAGATCCAACAGCTATACATGCGAACCGTGCGAATTCCCGCCTCGTGTGCCGGCCGCACCCTTCGGCGAGATTG
>QHUE01000205.1 GCA_003221825.1 Gemmatimonadota bacterium | reverse complement strand
CAGCAACGTGAATTGGAGCAGCGGCAGCCCGACCTTTGTCGTCGAATTGAACGGCACGACGGCGGGCTCGGGCTACGATCAACTCAGCGTGACAGGTACGGTGAACCTGAGCGGCGCGGCGCTGACCGGCACGATGGGATTCTCGCCACCGACCGGCACGACATTCACGATCATCAACAACGACGGCGCCGACGCGATTGTCGGAACGTTCGCCGGATTACCCGAGGGATCCACGGTCGTGCTGAGCGGGCAAAGCCTCACGATCAGCTACGTCGGTGGCACGGGGAACGACGTCGTCCTGGGCGCGGCGAGGCCAAATCTGGCGCTCAGCAACAACGTCGCGCCGGCCGGCATCTCACCGCCGGGCACCGATTTGACGTACACGGTGACGATCACCAACAACGGCAGTGACAACGCAACGAGCATAGTCGTCGTGGACACACTCGCGCCGACGGTTCAGTTCAAGATGGGAAGCGTGGCGAACACTCTGCCCCCCGGAGTTTCTGTCGTCGTCGCGTATTCAAATGACGGCGGCTCGACCTGGACATATGTACCGGTGAGCAGCGCCTGCAGCGCGCCCGCGGGTTATGATCGCTGCGTGAACCGCGTCCGCTGGACGTTTCAGAATCCGGTAAGCGCCACCGCCCCCAACAACACCGCCACACTCCGGTTGATCGCGCAGATCCGCTGAAGAGCTGAGCCCCTCCGAGGTTACCGGCGGCGTTACCGGATGGTAACGCCGCCGACGCGCTGATTTCGGGTGAGCAACCAGAAAGCCAGTAAGCAAATTCATCACAATGACTTACGGTGTTGGCACCGGAGGGCACGGGACCTGCCTTTCAGCCACACCAAAAGGAGCCTGAACCATGGTTTTACGATGCCCTCGCTGTTCGGCGCTGAAGTTCTTCGGCCGGACGCAGGTCCTAGGCGAGCTGGTTGTGTGTCCGACGTGCGGCGCGGTGTTCGCGTGGCGCGAAGCGGATGGAGCGAAAACGGGAAAGCGCGGCTCGACGAAGAGCCGAGACGAGAAGTCGTCCTCATCGAAACGAGCGAAACGATGACTCAAAAATTCTTGGTGTTGGTGGCAGGCGCCGTCCTCGTGTGGACGCCGCGCGGCGCGGCCCAGGAGCGGACGCCGGCGTCGCTGGTCGTGACCGCCCAGAACGTGACCGCCCAGACCGCCGGACGGGCGAACACGAGCGTGGCGCAGCCCGGCGATGAGATCCGCTATCGCCTCGTGTTTACGAATGTCACAGCGGGGCCGGTCAAGAACATCCAATTCGTGGACCCGATTCCCAGCGGAATGGTCTACGTGCTTGGATCGGCGACATCGGACCAGCGCCTGCGCGTCGAGTACTCGATCGACAGCGGGCGGACGTATGCCGCTCGGCCGACCATCAGCGTGGTTGAAAGTGGGAATGCTGTGCAGAAGCCCGCGCCGCCAGCGCGCTACACGAACGTCCGCTGGACCGTCGTGGGCTCTTTGGCACGCGGAGCACAAGTGACGGTGGAATTTCACGCCCGGGTGAGTGAAGTGCCCGGCCAATGACTCATAGCCCTCAGAAGGAGCTCGAAATGCTCAGGCACGTGAAGTGGACCCTCAGTCTCGCCCTGATTGCGCTGGCGCTGTTTGTCGTCGCTCCCGAGGCGCGGGCCCAGACACCGGAAGGCACGGTCATCACCAACACGGCGACCGCGACTTATACCGACGCGAATGGCAACGCCTACGCGCCGGTCAGCGGGTCGGTCTCCGTGACCGTCGGGTTCAAGGCGGGCGTCACCGTCACCGCCAACACGCCGAGTCCGGCCAGCGCATCACCGAGTACGGCCGACACGATGACGTTCACGGTCGCGAACGTCGGGAACGGCACCGACAGCATGACGATCTCCGAGGGCATCTCCGTTGCGGGGGTGATCACGGTGACCGGATACCGCTTCGGCGCCACGACATACGGCACCCTCGCGGCCCTGAACGGAGCGCTGGCGACTGTCGGGATCGCGCAGGGCGGCTCGATCGTCATCAAGGTCGTGTTCGACGTGGCGAGCGGGAAAGGCGGCATCACCACCGTCTACACCCTGACGTCGACGTCGCGCCGCACGCCGGCCACTTCGGGCAACGCCTTCAGCACGATCACGCCGATTACGGTCTACGGTGTTGCCGTAAGCCCCGACGGCGGGCAGAACGTGCAGCGCCTGCCGGGCAATGGCTATTCGTTCACGTTCGCCGTGCAGAACAACGGCAACGGCAACGACAATTTCGACGTGATTGCGACGAGCCTTGGCTCGCCCGTGATCACCGTCGTGTCGGTGAACGGTGCAGCGGGCGACAGTGCGCGCATCTCGCTGGGCGCCAGCGCCTCGCAAAACATCGTGGTCGTGTACAATGTGGCCAACGTGGCGGGCGGGTCGACCGATACGCTGACGCTGCTCGGGCGTTCCGTAGGCCAGCCGGCGACAACGGACCCGGGCTTCATGGACCTGACCGTCATCAAGCCGAACTTGACGCTCACCAAGGCCGCGTATCTGGACGACGGTGTCACACCCGTCGCGAGCGGCGTCGCCCCGGGGCAGGTCATCCGGTACCGGTTCACCATCACGAACGGTGGCGCGACGTCCGCCTCGACCGTGCAGGTGACCGACGCCCTGCCGGCACAGGTCACCTACGTCTCGACGAGCTCGAGCACCGGCTGGACCGTTACGGTGGTCGGGCAAAACGTGACCGCGAGCTACACAGGCACGGGTGGCGTCCTGGCGGCGAGTGCCAGCGCGACGTTCGAGCTGCGCGTCAGCATCAACTGAGGGCCGTAGCCCATGTGGCTCGGCACTCGAGCGGGAGGGGCGAGGCGGTTCGCGATGTGGGCGACCGCCTGCCTCTGTGCGTTCCTGCTCGTGGGGCCGCCGCTCTCGGCCCAGGGTACTCCCGCCGGATCCCACATCCGCAACTGGGCCACACTCGCCTACACCTCGAGCGGCTTCGGATACGTCATACCGTCCGACACGGTTGACCTCGTCGTTGCACAGGTCGCCGCCGTAGGTCTCCAGGCTCCGCAATCGAGCGGCGCCAGCCCCGGGACCGCTGTCGTCTTCGCCCACACCCTGACGAACCTCGGGAACGGACTGGACTCCTTCAGCGTCGCCGCGACATCCGTCCCCGCATGGCCCGTGACGCTCTATCGCGACGTCAACAGCAACGGCGTGCTGGACGGTGGTGATATCGCGCTTTCGGGGCCCATAGCTGTGGCTTCCGGGAGCACTGCCGCGCTGCTGGTGCAGATCGCAATTCCCGCCTCGGGTAGCGCCGGGGTGACCGATACGATCACCATCGCCGCGACGAGCAGGTTTGACGGCGCCGTGAGCGGCTCGGTGCGCGACCTGCTCAGCGTGTCCTCCGCGCCGATCGCCTTCAATGTCACCAAACAGGTGGATCGTGCCGCGGCTGCAGCCGGGGACATTCTCACCTACACGCTCGATTACGTCGCGTCTGGAACGGACAGCGCATCCGCGGTACAGATTGCGGACACGATTCCGGTCGGCGCCTCCTACATGGCCGGAACGATCCGTTTCAACGGCGTGCCCCAGACCGATGCCGCCGACGGCGACGTAGGCCGCCTGGTTGCCGCCGGAAACGGCGTCGTCGCGGTGAGCCTGGGCACCGTTCCGGCCGGCTCGGCCGGTTCTGTCACGTTCCAGGCGCGGGTCAACTCGGGAGCGCCCGCGACGGTGGTCAATCGCGGCAATCTCGTGTTCACCTGGAGCGGCGGCGCCGACACGACGCTTTCGAACACCGTGCAGACGACGATCCTGGCACCCGCGCTGTCGCTCTCGAAGCAACTCACGAGTCCGGCCGTGGCACTCATCGGACAGCAGGTGACCTATCGCCTGAAGTACGGGAACGCGGCCGGCGCCGGCACCGCGCAGAGCGTCGTGCTGACGGATACGCTGCCCCCCGGCCTGCAGTTCGTGAGCGCGACGAGCGCGCCGGCGGGCGCTGGTCCAGTGCTCACCTGGGCACTCGGCGCCCTCGCACCCGGCGATAGCGGTACGATCTCCCTCGTGTTGGCCGTAGGGGCAAGCGTGCGCGACACACAGTGGGTCGTCAACACGGCCTACGTCCAGGGCCAGGGGACACCGGTCCTCTCCTCCGCGGCAATGCAACTCGCGCTCGTCGGTCCCCCGACCGCCGGGCTCAGTCTCGATCTCACGGCGGACGTGCTCGAGGTCGGCGTCGGCGAAGCGATTCCCTACACGACCACCGTGCGAAATCCCGGCACGCTGACGGTGACCGCCCTCCAGGTCGCGGTGCAGCTGCCGGTCGGTGCGCGCTACGTGGGCGGCAGCGCG
>QHUE01000204.1 GCA_003221825.1 Gemmatimonadota bacterium | reverse complement strand
GAGGATGAGCGCGATCAGATACGGCTTTGGAAGATCGCGCCGGAATACTCGCGGCATCAGGAGCAATGCGCCGACGAAGCAGACGACAACCAGAACCTTCATAGGACGAAAGTCGAGACCGAAGACCTTGACGACGGGGGCGAGCAGCAGCGGGAAGCCGGGTGGGTACGTCCGCGGACCGATCGAAGGGTTGTGCGGATTGTAGATATAGCCGGTCTCGGCGTACGCCACGCCTGTGGCGATGTTGCGGGCATGGTGAACGTACTGCGCGAAGTCGTCGCCCCAACGCTGCCCCGGCCGGATCGTCGCCAGGTACACCAGGCCGACCAAACCGGCCACGCGCCACATCAGGCGTGCCGAGACGTGACGGCGATGACGTCGATCTCGACCCGCGCCCCCTTGGGAAGCCCGGCCGCCTGCACGGTGGATCGTGCCGGCTTGTGCGAGGCGAAGTGCTTCGCGTACACCTCGTTCATCTGTGCAAAATCCGCCATGTCCGCCAGATAGACCGTCGTCTTCACGACGTTCGCGAACGACGTTCCAGCCGCGGACAGCACGGCCCGCAGATTCGCCAACACCTGTTCGGTTTGCTCCCCCGTCGTGCGGCCGACGAGCTCGCCGCTCTTCGGATCGAGCGCGACCTGCCCCGCCGTGAAGACCAGGCGGTCGAGCGCGATGGCCTGACTGTAGGGTCCAATGGCTTTCGGCGCGTCGGCGGTGGCGATAGTACGCATCAGAACAGTCCCTCGATCGTGCCGTCAGGAAGGAGCCGGATCCGCTCGGCGGCGGGGCTCTTGCCGAGTCCCGGCATGGTCATGATGTCGCCCGACAGCGCCACGATGAAGCCCGCGCCGGCGGAGGGCAGAATGTCGCGGACGTGCAACGTGAAGCCGCTCGGCGCGCCGAGCTGCGTGGGGTCATCGGAGAAGGAGTACTGCGTCTTGGCCATGCATACCGGCGTCTCGCCGAGCCCGAGCTTCGGCAACAGCTCGAGCGCGCGCTCGGCGGCCGGGGCGAACGACACATTGCCGGCTCCATAGATCTCGCGCGCTATCGTCTCGATCTTCTCGCGAATCGGCCGGCGCTCGTCGTACAGCGGCTTGAACGTCGCCTTGCTCGTTTTGAGCAGGCCCAACAGCGACTCCGCGACGGCCACGCCCCCTTCCCCGCCCTTCTCCCAAACGTCGCAGCGGACGACGTCGACGCCCTCCGCGGCGCCGACGACCCGGATCGCTTCGACTTCGTCGTCTGTGTCGGTGATGAAGCGATTGAGCGCGACGAGCGCCGGAACTCCGAACTTCTTCACGTTACGGACGTGGCGGCGCAGGTTTTCAGCACCCCGCTGCACCGCAGCGGGGTCCGCCGTTCCCAGGCGCTCCTTCTTCACCCCGCCGTGCATCTTCAGCGCACGGACGGTCGCAACGATGATCGCGGCCTCCGGCTTGAGCCCCGCGAACCGGCACTTGATGTCGAAGAACTTCTCGGCGCCGAGGTCGGCGCCGAAACCCGCCTCGGTCAGGACGATATCGCTCAGCGCGAGGCCCAGTTTGGTCGCCACGACGGAGTTGCACCCGTGCGCGATGTTGCCGAACGGGCCGCAATGGACCAAGGCGGGACCGCCTTCGAGCGTCTGCACCAAGTTCGGATTGATCGCGTCCTTGAGGAGCAGCGTCATGGCGCCCTGCGCCTTGAGATCGCTGGCGCGCACGGCGGTCTTGTCTGGGCGGAGGCCGACGATGACGCGCGCGATGCGTTCTTCCAGATCCCCGATCCCCGTGGCCAGCGCCAGGATCGCCATGATCTCCGAGCCGGGTATGATGACGAAGCGCTCTTCCCGCATCGGCCCGCCGGACAGGCCGCCCAACCCCACGATGATGTTGCGCAGCGCCCGGTCGTTCATGTCGATCGTGCGCGGCCAGATCACGCGGCGCACATCGAGGCCGAGCGCATTGCCGTGATGGAGATGCGCATCGAGCATGGCGGACAGCAGGTTGTGCGCGCTCGCGATCGCGTGGAAATCGCCCGTGAAATGGAGGTTGATGTCCTCCATCGGCACGACCTGCGCGTACCCGCCGCCCGCCGCGCCACCTTTGACGCCGAAGACGGGGCCGAGCGACGGTTCGCGCATCGCGAGGATCGCGTTCTTGCCGAGCTTCCGAAGCGCCTGCGTCACGCCGACGGTGACGGTGGACTTGCCTTCTCCCGCCGGCGTGGGATTGATCCCCGTGACGAGGACGAGCCGGCCTTTGGCCGGCCGGGCCGCCAGCGCGTGCAGCGAGATCTTCGCCTTGTACTTGCCGTACAGCTCCAGCTTGTCATCGGACAGCCCCAGCTCCGCGGCGACATCGCGAATCGGCCGGAGCCTGGCAGACTGGGCGATGGCGATGTCGGAGGGGACTTTGGTGGCGGTGGCGGTCATAGGGTGGATTCGATGCGTGAGACGCGCGCGTTGCGTGCCGCGAAGCAGCGCCGGGCATTGTCCGTCGTGCGCTGCGCCAGGGCCTCGACGGTTTCGCCGCACAGCGCCGCCGCGCGCTCGGCCACCTGGCGCACGAACGCCGGCTCGTTGCGGTGGCCACGGTGCGGGACCGGCGCGAGATATGGCGCGTCCGTCTCGAGCAAGAGACGGTCGCGCGGGCACGCGGTGACGCGGTCGGTCCGCGTCCAATTCTTGAAGGTGATCATGCCGCTGAACGAGAAATATGCATTGATCGCGAGCCCCGCTTCCCAGACTGCGTCACCGGACGAGAAGCTGTGCAGCACGACGGGCGGAGCGCCGGCGGGCACGGCATTGAGCATTGCCGCCATATCGGCGTCGGCGTCACGGGCGTGCACGACGACCGGCAGCCCAAACTCCATGCCGAGCTCGAGCTGCTTTTCGAAGGCCGCCCGCTGCGCCTCGCGCGGCGAATGGAGATAGTGGTAATCGAGGCCTGTCTCGCCCACGGCAACGACGGCCGGGTCCGAGGCGATGAGCTGCCGGATCCGCGCCCAGGTGGCGTCTGACCAGCTGCTCGCCTCGTGGGGATGCACGCCCGCGGTGGCCGACAGGCCCGGCTTGTTCGCCAGCGACGCCACGCGCTCGGTCGCGGCGACGGACTCCGCGATCACCACGACATGCCCGATGCCCGCGGCTTTCGCGCGGGCCAGCACGGCGTCGCGATCAGCGTCGAACGCGGCATCGCCGAGGTGACAGTGGGTGTCGACTAGCGTGCGGGCTGCGGGGCGCGGGGCTGCGGAGCCGACGGCGTCACCGGCGGTCCAGCGACGGGCGGCGCCGCGGGTGCGCGGCTCCCGAACGTCCGCGCGCCGCGCGCATCCTCACCGGGCCAGCGCTTCTCGATCCACAGCAGCACGGGCGCCGCGATATAGATGGAGGAGAACGTGCCCGTGAAGATGCCGAACGACATGACCCAGGCGAACGGCCGGATCACCTCGCCCGCGAGGATGAGCAGCGAGAGGGTGGTGGCGATGGTCGTGCCGTGCGTCAAGACTGAGCGCGGCAGCGTTTCGTTGATCGAGAGGTTAAGAATCTCGTACAGATTCTGGCGCCGGTACTTGCGCAGGTTTTCGCGCACGCGGTCGAAGATGATGATCGTGTCGTTGAGGGAGTAGCCCACGACGGTGAGCACCGCGCCTACGACGACGAGACTTACTTCGAGATGCATGACGCTGATGAACGCGATCGTCGCAACGATGTCGTGGGCCGTCGCGACGACGGCGGCCAGACCGAACCGCCACTCGAAGCGCACGGCCAAATAGATCAGGGTCACGACGAAGCTGAAGAGGATGGCGATGAGCGCCTTCCCCTGGAGCTCGCGGCCCACTTTGGGTCCCACCGCCTCCCGGCGCTGGATCTGGTACTGTCCGGTCCCGACGCTCTGGTCGAGGGCCCGTGCCACGGCGTCGGCCACCGCCTGCGTGCCCGCTTCGCCCGTCGCTTCCGCGCCGAGTCGCGCCCGCACCTGGTAGGAGGTGTCCGAGCCGAAAGTCTGAATGTCGGCGCCGAGCAGGCCGACGTTGTCCAGCGCGGCGCGGATGTTGGCCGTGGGCACCTTATGCGCCACGTTGATCATGTCGGGCCGCCGGTACAGCCACACGAGGAAGAGTGTCTTCACCACAAAGATGGCCGAGATCATCGAGGCGATGATACCGATGATCAGCGTGATCGCAAAGCCCTGCACCGGGCCCGTTCCCACGGCGTACAAAATGAGCGCAGTCAGGATGGTGCTGACGTTCGAGTCCACGATCGCATTCATGGCGTGGAGGAAGCCGTCATCCACCGCGAGCCGCAGCGACTTGCCGTGGACCAGCTCCTCCCGGATGCGCTCGAAGATCAGCACGTTCGCGTCCACCGCGATGCCGATCGACAGGACGAAGCCGGCGAGGCCCGGCAACGTCAGGGTGAAGCCGAAGAGCGCGAGTCCGGCCAGCGTAAAGAGGCAGTAGAGGGTGAGCGCCGCGACGGCCAGGGCGCCGGACATCCGGTAGTAGCCGATCATGATGACGACCACGAGCAACACGCCGACCACACCCGCGAGCACGCCATCGTGAATCGAGTCGGCCCCCAGCGTCGCGCTGATCGAGCGCTCGTCGACGATGGTGAGCGGCGCGGGCAACGCCCCCGCGCGCAACACCAGCGCCAGGTCGCTCGCTTCCTGCAGCGGCTTGGTCCCCAGCTCGATCTGGCCGTTCGCCCCGATCTGGCTCTTGATGATGGGCGGCTGACCCTGGACGCGGGAGTCGAGGATGATTGCCATGTAGTCGTTGATGTGCCGCGCCGTCTCGTCCGCGAACTTCCGGGCGCCGCGATGGCTCAGCTGGAACGCGACGATCGACTGATTGGTGACGGGGTCGCGGCGGGCGACGGCCTTGACCAGCTCTTCACCGGTGATGATCGGCCGCGCCTCCACGGCGTACAGGGCCCGATAGGCGCGCGCCCCGCGCGATTCGGATTGCGCGCCCCACCGCAGCTCGAGGCCGCGCGGGATGGCGGCCCGCACGTCGGGCCGGCTCGTGAGGCTGTCCACCAGCGGCCACTGCTCTTCGGGCACCAGGAACTCACCCGGGAGCTGGCCCTGAAACAGCAACGACGACAGCACGCCGGGGGTGTTCGCATCGGCGGCCGAGTCGCGGGCCGTCTTGGTGGTGTCGCCGCCGAACAGCTGCGCCACCGCGGACGGCGCCGCGGTGCTGCGCGACTTGATGCCCGCCTTTCGCAAGGCGGCATCCATCAGGGGCAGCGCGTCCTTGAACAGGCTCTTCATGTCGGTGATGCGGAACTCGAGGAATGCCGTGCGCTGAATGACGCCCCGGGCACGGGCGGGATCCTTTTCGCCCGCCAGCTCGACGATCAGCCGGCAGCGGCCCTGGATCTGCACCACGGGCTCCTTCGTGCCGAACTCGTCCATGCGGGTGCGGACCACGCGTTCGGCGCGCTGGATGGCGTCGGCGCAATCGGGCACCGGGCCTTTGGACTGGTCGACCTCGAGCGCCAGGTGAATGCCGCCCTGGAGGTCGAGCCCCAGGTTGATCGGCACGCGCCGCACCGTCGTGTCCTTCATGGCGCCGCTCGTGGCATCGCGGACGCGCTGCTTCGTGTTGCGCGGCACCAGGGCGATGATGCTGACCACGATGAGTGCCGCGATCACATATAGCCGCTGACGAATCTTCCCCATCGTCGCTCTCTACCGGTTGAGGGTCGCCCGCGCCGCCTGGCGGTCGCGCTCGAGCTGCGCCACCAGCGCGTCGCGGGACGGGAACGCCTGCACGTCGCGCAGGCGACGGACCCATTCCACATCTACCGTCTCTCCATACAGGTCGCCGTCGAAATCGAACAGGTGGATTTCGAGCGTGCGAGCCGCTTCACCAAATGTCGGCCGGGGACCCTGATTCATCATGCCCCCGAACGTCCTTCCATCCTGCAGCCTCGCGCGGACGGCGTAGACGCCGTCAGGCGGCAGCAGCTTCCTCGAGTCGGGCGACGCCAGGTTGATCGTCGGAATCCCGATCGACCGTCCGCGCCCCGCCCCGCGCACCACCGCGCCGCGAATCCCATACGGCCGGCCCAGCCAGCGGGCCGCCGCCTCCAGATCGCCGCGCGCCAGCGTGGTGCGGATCAGCGTGGACGATATCGGCTGCCCGTTGTCGCGCACCGGGTCCACCACCGCCACCGCAAAGTCCTGATCCCGCGCCAACCGCTGCACCAGCTCCACGTCCCCGGCCCGGCCGCGGCCGAACCCGTGATCGTACCCCATCACCAGCTCGCGCATCGCGTACTCGTCGCACAGTCGTCGGACAAACGCCGTGGCGTCGAGCTGCGCGACCGCCGGCGTGAACGGCATCAGCACGAATTGCTCGATGCCGTGCGCCGCGACCAAATCTCTTTTTTCCTCCGGCAGCGTCAACAGCTTTGGCGCCGCCGCCGGATTCACCACCGCGAGCGGATGCGGCTCGAACGTCACCAGCACGCTCGTCAGGTTTCCCGCCGCCGCCCGTGCCCGCCGCGTCACCTCGGCCAGCACCGCCTGGTGTCCGCGGTGCACGCCGTCGAAGGTACCCAACGTCACGACCGCCGGACGCATCAGCGCTCCGCCACCACCACAAGGGGCTTCAGAAGGTCGCCCACCGAGTCCGCTACGGCTAGAAGCTCATCGCCGGCGAAGATGGCGATCTGCCGTCTGCCGTCGGCCGTCTGGCCGCTCGGTATCGGGCGACCGTGCACCACGGCGTCGCGTTCCTTCTTATCTACCTGTCGCTGCGGCATGTGTGCGACCAGGACCGCCGCATCCTGCAACACGGCCGGCGTCACGGCCTCCGGCGCCACCGCATCCTCCAGCCGCAGCGGCCCGACGGCGGTGCGCCGCAGCATCGTCAAATGGGCACCGCACCCCAGCTTCGCCCCGATGTCCCGCGCCAACGAACGCAGATACGTGCCCGCGCTGACCGTCGCACGGAACTGGAGATCGGGCACCGCCGCCTCGACGATCTCCAGCTCGCGGATCTCCACCGGCCGCGGTTCGGGCGCGACGGCTTCGCCGCGCCGAGCGCGCCGGTAGGCCCGCTCCCCCGCGATCCTCACCGCCGAGTAGGCCGGCGGCCGCTGCTCGTAGGCGCCGCGAAAGCTGCCGATCACATCCGCGAGCTGCGCCGGGGTGATACCCGTCCACGGCGCGGTGGCCACGACGGCCCCGGTGAGGTCGTCGGTGTCGGTGGTGACGCCCAGCCGGATGACGCCTTCGTATGTCTTGGGCCATTCCGCCGCGAACGGCGCGAGCCGCGTCGCCCGACCTACCACCAGCACCAACAGCCCCTTCGCGAACGGATCCAGCGTCCCCAGATGTCCGACGCGCTGTTCGCCGAGCGCGCGACGGGCGATGTCGACGACGTCATGGGACGTGGGGCCGGCGGGTTTGGCCACCAGGACCAGCCCACCGGGTCTCAGTCGTCCGTCTCCTTCAGCTCCTTCAAGACCCGATCGATGTGCTGCGCGTGCTCGAGCCCGCGGTCCAGGTGGAAATGCAGCTCCGGGCTCGTGCGCAGATGCAGCTCCTTGGAGAGCTGCGCCCGCAGAAACCGCGCGGCGCTCGCCAGGCCCTCGAGCGACGTCGCCTTTTCTTCGTCCGAGCCCATCACGCTCACGCGCACATTGGCGTGGGACAGATCGGGCGAGACGTCGACGCCGGTCACGGTGACGAAGCCGATCCGCGGATCGCGCACGTCGCCGGTGAGAAACGCACCGACGGCCTGGCGGATCAGCTCGCTCAAACGCTCGGGACGATGGCTGCGACGCTTCATCTCAGAGATAGCTCGTGCTGGTGTCCACGATGCGCGCGCCATCGGCGCCGGCGACGAGCTGGTCCGCCTCGCGCAAGACGCTCTCGGCGTGGCGCCGGTCGGTGCTCACCACCGCAGCCGTCAGCTCCGCCCGCTGCCAGAGATCGTGATGCGCCGTTTCCGCCACGGACACATTGAAGCGGTTGTGCATCCGATCCTTAAGGCTCTTCACGATCGTGCGCTTATCCTTGAGCGACTGGCACGCCGGCAGATGCAGCTCCCACACCATCACGCCCACCATCACGACTCCGTCGCGCTGAGGGAGCGCGCAACCTCCTCGATCCGATACGACTCGATCAAGTCGCTCACCTTGACGTCGTTGAAATTCTCGATGCCGATGCCGCACTCGAAGCCCTCGCGGACCTCGCGGACGTCATCCTTGAACCGTTTCAATGACGCCAACGTCCCGTCGTAGACCTCGACGCCGTTGCGGATGACCCGCACCCGTCCCGTCCGCGGAATCACGCCGCTCCGCACGAAGCAGCCGGCGATCGTGCCGATCTTCGCAATCTTGAAAATC
>QHUE01000203.1 GCA_003221825.1 Gemmatimonadota bacterium | reverse complement strand
CCGTCATTTTCGGAGACGCGCCCAGGAAGCGCCATATCCCCGGCGTCGGGTCGAGCATCGTCCCGCCCCTGCTGTCACATGCCGCCATTGATGATGTCGTCCTGATCCCCGAGCGCGAGACCGTGGCGGCGTGCCGAGAGCTCCTCGTGACCCACGGGCTGTTCGCGGGCGGCTCCAGCGGCACCGCGTTCGCGGCGGTCAAACGATATGCGGCAAAGATGGGCTCCAAATGCCCCCCCACGGTGTTGTTCCTCTGCGCGGATCGCGGGACGCCGTATCTCGACACCGTGTTCGATCCCACGTGGGCCAACAGACTCCTGACTCCTGATTCCTGACTCCTGACTCCATGGACTTCCAGCTCTCGATCATCAACGGAAAGACGGTCAACGACATCGTCCGCGCGCATCGGGCCGAATGTATCGACGTCGTCGAGCACGCGTATCTCGCCCACGCCCGGGGGCAGGCGATCAACCCACACAGCTACTTCCTGCGCTTCCCCGAGAAGCCCGATTGCCGGATCATCGCGCTGCCGGCCTTTGTGGGGGACGGCTGCGCGGTCGCCGGGCTGAAGTGGATCGCCAGTTACCCCGGCAACGTGCAGAAGGGATTTCCGCGTGCCTCGGCCGTGCTCATCCTGAACAGCTACGAGACCGGGTACCCCTTCGCCATCCTAGAGAGCTCCATCATCTCGGCGGCACGGACGGCCGCATCGGCCGCGCTCGCAGCGTACTGGTTGAACGGGCAAGCGCGCGAGGCTCAAGTCTTAGGCATCGTGGGCACCGGATTCATCGCCCGCTACGTCTACGACTTCCTCATCGGTACCGGCTGGGCGATCAAGGAAGTCCGGCTCTACGACACGTCGCCCGCCGAGAGTGAGAAGTTCAAGAGCACCGCCTGCCGCCCCGAGCACCACCGCTCGGTCACGGTCGTCCCCCACGTGACAGACCTGCTCACCGCCTCCGACTTGATCGTGTTCACCACCGTGGCGTCCACACCGCACATCGCGGATCCGTGGCTGTTCGATCACAACCCGCTGGTGCTGCACATTTCGCTGCGCGATCTCGCGCCCGAGATCCTCCTCCGGTCGCAGAACGTGGTCGATGACGTCGAGCACGTGATGAAAGCGAACACCTCCCCCCATCTCACCGAGCAGCTGTCGGGCAACCGCAACTTCGTGACGGGCACGCTCGCCGAGATCATGCAGGGACAGAAGTCGGTGAGTCGCAGCCGCCCGATCATTTTCTCCCCCTTCGGCCTGGGAGTACTCGACGTTGCGGTCGGCAAGTGGGTGTACGACCAGGCCGTCGCCGCGGGCGAGGACCAGCGCATATCGGACTTCTTCTACGAGACGGTGCGATGACCGCGGTAATCGAGACCGGCGTCGAAGCAAGCTTCGCTGAGCTGCTTGCGGGAGTTCTGCGCAAGGGCCAGGTGCCGGTCGACAGCCACTTCTTCGATGACCTCGGCGCCGACTCGCTGCTCATGGCGCAGTTCTGCGCGCGCGTGCGCAAGCGCGGTGACCTGCCGAAGGTCTCGATGAAGGACGTCTACGCGCATCCCACGATCCGAAGTCTGGCGGTGGCGGTCGCGGATGCCGCGCCGCCCGCCTGCCCATCCGCCCAACCGCCTCCCCCGACACCGACACGTGCGCATGAGTACGTCTTGTGCGGCGCGCTGCAAGCGTCCTTCTACCTCGGCTTCTCGTACCTGGGCGTGCTCGCCGCGATCGCGGGTTATCAACGGCTCGTTGGGGAAGCAGCGGGCGTCGCACGGGTTGTGCGCCTGCTGCTGTTCGGTGCTTCAGCATTCCTCGTCGTGTGCGCGATTCCGATCGCGGCGAAGTGGCTGCTGATCGGCCGCTGGAAGCCGCGGCAGATCCGGCTCTGGAGCCTCGACTACGTCCGCTTCTGGATCGTCAAGACTCTGATTCGGTCCAACCCGGCGCCGTACCTGTTTGTTGGCTCGCCTCTCTATGGACTGTACCTACGCGCACTCGGCGCGAACATCGGCCCCGGCTCCTTGATCCTGTCCCGCCGAATCCCAATCTGCACCGACCTGCTCTCGATCGGCGCGGGCACGGTGCTCCGCCGGGAGACGAGCTTCTTCTGCTACCGCGGCCAAGCCGGCCGGATCGAAATCGGACCGGTGACCCTGGGCCCTAACGTGTATGTGGGCGAGATGTCCGTGCTGGATATCGACACCGCGATGGGTGACGGCGCGCAGCTCGGTCACGCCTCCGCGTTGCACAGCGGCCAGGCGGTACCGGCGGGCGAGCGGTGGCACGGATCACCCGCGCAGCGCACGGACGTGAACTACATGAGAGTGCCGCCTGCCAGGTCGAGCACGTGGCGCCGCGCCGTCTCCGGCACGCTCACGCTGCTCGTCATCCTCTTCATTTACGTGCCGCTCCTCGAGGGAGGCCTGGACATGCTGTCGGTCTGGGTCTCAGCACGCGTCGAGACCGGCCTCGTGATCAGGGCGCTGGCGATCTCGTTTGTCTTGTTCTTCGGCGCCGTGCTTGTCGGCCTCATGGCCATCGGCATTGTTCCCCGCGCGTTGCACGCGTTGCTCAAACCGGACACCGTCTATCCGCTGTATGGCTTCCGCTACACGGCTTATCGGATCATCGGGGGGCTGAGCAGGATGCGGTTCCTCCCACTGCTCTTCGGTGACAGCTCGTACATCGTCCACTTCCTGAGATGGCTGGGTTGGCGCCTCACTCCGCTCGTGCAGACCGGGTCGAACTTCGGCAGCGAGGTGATGACCACGAACCCGTTCCTCACGTCCGTCGGCACCGGCACGATGATCGCCGACGGTCTGAACGTCTTCAACGACGACATCTCGAGCACCTCGTTCCGGGTGTCCCGGGCGGCGATCGGGCCGCGCAACTTCGTGGGCAACTACGTCAACTTTCCCGCGGGCGGAAAGACGGGCGAGAACGTCCTGCTCGGCACCAAAGTCATGGTCCCGATCGAGGGCAAGACCTATCAAGCGGTGGGGCTGCTGGGCTCACCACCCTTCGAGATACCGCGGTCCGTCGAGCGCGACAGCCGATTCGACCATCTTCGCACCGGGGAAGCGCTGCGCCGCGGTCTTGCCGCCAAGAATCGCTTCAACCTCGGGACGATCGGCATCTTTCTCGCCACGCGGTGGCTCGGCGTCTTCCTCATGGTGCTGATCGACCTCGTCGCGCTCCAGAGCTCACATGCCTTCACCGGGGCGCTGCTCGCGTTCAGCGCCGTCGCTGCCGCGATCTACTACGCCCTGGTGGAGCGCTGCTTCGAATCCCTAGGCCCACCCCCTCCGCCCATTTGCTCTATCTACGACTCCCGCTTTTGGTGGGTCGAGCGCGTGTGGAAGCTGCACCCGATCAATTTCCTGCACCTGTTTGACGGTACGCCGTTCAAGAGCGTGCTCTGGCGCCTGATCGGGGTGCGGTTCGGCAAGCGCGTGTTCGACGACGGCGTGTTTATCTCCGAGCCGACCCTGACCGTGATCGGGGACGAGTGCACGCTGAATCAACAGACCATTCTCCAGTGCGATTCGCAGGAGGACGGCACGTACAAGTCCGGCCCAATGACGATCGGCGCCGGCTGCACGATCGGCGTTGGTGCCTTCGTGCACTATGACGTGACAATGGAGGACGGCGCGGTGCTCGCCGCCGATTCATTTCTGATGAAGGGCGAGACGGTTCCACGAGCCTCGAGGTGGGGCGGCAACCCGGCGAGGGAGCTGTGATCGGGCCCGTGCTGCGCCAGGAGCGTATCGAGGCCATCGACATTCTGCGCGGCCTGGCGATTCTTGGAATCCTCATCGTCAATATGGGCCTCTTCAGCCTGCCCGAAGGCACCGCGGTCGATGGAACAGCCCAACGCCTGATCTACTTCTTCGCACAAGAGAAGTTCAAGGCCCTGTTCTCCTTCCTCTTCGGTTTGGGCCTGGCGGTGCAGCTGATGCGCGCGGACGCGCGCGGCGTGCGCTTTCTGCCGCTCTACGCCCGCCGCTTAGGCGTCTTGTTCCTGATCGGGGTGGCGCATTTTCTATTCTTGTGGGACGGCGACATCCTGCATGATTACGCGGAGAATGGCTTTGTCCTGCTGCTGTTTCGCCGGCTCTCGCCCAAGACACTGCTCGTGTCGGCTGGTGTCCTTCTCGCCGTTCCCCTCTTCTTCTTTGGCCTCACGACGTACTACTCGATCACCCATCGAGTAAGTCCGCCATTGAAGAGCTGGATTGCGTACGAAACTGAGCCGGACGATCAACAGACCATCGACGAAAACCGGCGCATTTACTCGAGCGGGACCTATGGAGAGCAGATCGGACTCAGAGCGGGCGAATTGCCGGGGGACGTAACGCCGGATATCGACGATGCCTTTGTGCTCGCGGCGTTCCTGCTAGGGCTGTACGCTGGACGACGCCGCATCTTTCACGATGTCCCCGCCCATCTCCCGTTCATCCGGCGCCTGCAACGCTGGGGGTTGATCATCGGCGGAGCGGGAAACGCGGCGTT
>QHUE01000202.1 GCA_003221825.1 Gemmatimonadota bacterium | reverse complement strand
CGCCTCGGAGAGCGCGCGACGCCCCAGCCAGTACCCCCCACCCTCGTCCCCGAGCTGCCAGCCGTAGCCGCCCGCGCGGTGCAGCCGGCCGTCCCGCGTGCGCGCGTAGGCGATCGAGCCGGTGCCGGCATTGATCAGAATACCGGGCCCATCGTCGAACGCAGCGGCGAGGGCGATCTCGACATCGGTACGGACATCGACGCGCTGAGCGACTCCCGCCGCCGTGCTTGCTGCCGCGAGCGCCTCCTGTTCGGGGGCGCGGCCGGCCCCCGCCGCGCCCACGAGCGCGAGCTCGGCCGGAAGCGCGACCTTGGCCTGCGTAGCCGCCCGGCGCGCGACGTCGAGGATCACCGCCGCCGAGCGTTCCGCGCCGCCGGGACGCATCGCGGAACCGGGTCCTTCGGCGCGGGCGAGCACGCGGCCCTGCCGATCTCCCACAACGACGGCCGTATGCGAGCCGCCGCAGTCCACTCCGAGCAGGACGGGCGGCTGGGCAGCTGGGCTGATGGGCTGTTCGCTCATGCTGTTCCGCCCATCTGCCCATCCGCCCATCTGCCCGACACAAGCGACGAAATCATCCCCACCGCCACTGTGATCGCGGTGCCCAGCGGCACATACCAGGGCCAGGCGAGGCCCGGGAGCCAGTGGACGGGGAAGTGGGGGATCACGGCGCTGAGGACGACGGGCGCCATTACGACGATGCTCACGATGAGCGCGATGATGACGTCCACCTGCCGGGCGCGCGGCCAGGCGCCGCCGAGGATGTAGGTCCCAAGCAGAGAGCCGTACGTCAACGAGGCGACGCTCAGGGCGAGCTGTACGACCGGTGTGTTCTGGTCGCGGAACGCGATCGCTCCCGCCACGAGCACGATGGTCCACACCAATGTGAGCCACCGGCCCACGCGGAGCAGCTGTGCGGGATCGTGCCGCCCCGTCAATGGCGCATAGAAGTCATGCGTGGATGCGGACGCGAGCGAGTTGACGGCAGACGCGTGACTGCTCATCGCGGCGGCGAGAATTCCGGCGACGACGAGACCTGAGAGACCGGCCGGCAGCTGCGTCACGATAAACGTCGGGTAGATCGCATCGCCGCGCATGCCCGGTTGGTCTGCGCCCGCGAGCCACAAGCTCGTTCCCACGAGCAGGAACAGCGCGAACTGGGCGATGATGAACAGGCCCGATCCGATGAGCGCGCGTTGCGCGTCTTTGAGGTTGCGCGCCGCGAGCAAGCGTTGGACGATGAGGTGATCAGTGCCATGCGATGCGGACGACAGCAGGGCCCCACCGATCACGCCGCCCCAGAACGTATAGGTCTTGGCAAACGACAGCGAGAAGTCGAGTGTCTTGAGCTTGCCGGCATCCCACGCACGCCCGAAGGCATCGACCCCTCCGGCCAGGTGCGTCGCCACGATCAAGGTCGCGACGCCGCCCAGGAGGTACACCCCCAGCTGGATGACATCCACCCACACGACCGCGCGCAGGCCGCCGACCCAGGTGTACACGAGCGTCACGAACCCGATGGCAACGATTCCGGCGGGCAGGCTCCAACGGGTGATGATCGCGAGCGGGATCGCAGTCGCGAAGATGCGCACGCAGTCTGCGAGTGCTCGGGTGAAGAGGAACACGCCGGAGGCTGTGCGCCGCGCGAGCGGACCGAAACGATGCTCCAGGCGCTGGTACGCGGTGTCCTGCGTACCGTGGAAATAGCCTGGCAGGAGCAGTGCCGCGACGCCGATGCGGCCGACGAGGTATCCGAACGCGATCTGCAGGAAGGTGAGGTCACCGCGGGCCGCGAGCCCAGGTACGGAGATCACCGTCAAGGCGGAGGTTTCGGTGGCGACGACGGAAAACATCAGCGCCCACCAGGGCAGCCCACGGTGCCCGAGAAAATAGTCGGAGGCGTCGCGCTGGCGTCCCGCTAAGCTCAAGCCGAACACGATGACCGCTGCGAAGTAGGCAACGATGACCGCGATGTCGAGGGGACGCATACGAACGCCTAGAAAAGAAAGGGCCCGCGACCGGCGCGGGCCCTGCTTACGGAGTCAGGAAGGATCAACGCTCAGACCGTGAACGACGACCCGCAGCCGCAGCCGCCGGACGCGTTCGGGTTCTCGAACGCGAAGCCGGATTCCTGGAAGTTGCTCTTGTAATCGATCACTGTGCCGTTGAGATACTGCGAGCTGAATTCATCGACAAACAGCCGCACGCCCGCGCTCTCGATCACGACGTCATCCGCCGCCGGGTGCTCTTCGATATTGAGGCTGTAGCGAAAGCCCGAGCACCCGCCCGGCAGCACCGCGACGCGCAGCCCGGCCGACTCCTGCGACACCTTCTCCTCGGCCAGGAATTTCTTGACTTCTTCCCCCGCCCGCGCCGTGAGCGTCAGGGTAACCGACTTCTGTGTCGTGCCCATCATATCCTCCAGTCTGGCAGCAACTTAGAATGTCCCCGTGACCGTGTCAACCGGTGCGGGACGCTTGCCTAACTACAAATCGCGCCGCCAATTGGAGGCCCATGCGACTGACCATCATCGACTGGCTCGTCATCGGCGCGTACTTCGCGCTCAACATCGGCATCGGGTTCTACTACAAGGCGCGCGCGAGCAAGAGCGTCAGCGAGTTCTTCCTCTCCGGTCGCAACGTACCGTGGTGGCTCGCCGGCACGTCGATGGTCGCGACGACCTTCGCCGCCGACACGCCCCTCGTGGTGACCGGCTTCGTCGCGAAGAACGGCATCGCCGGTAACTGGATCTGGTGGAGCTTCCTGATGAGCGGGATGCTCACCGTCTTCTTCTACGCGCGGCTGTGGCGGCGCGCCGGCGTGATGACGGACATCGAGTTCGCCGAGATCCGCTATTCCGGAAAGCCCGCGGCGTTTCTGCGCGGCTTCCGGTCGCTGTACCTCGGCATCATCATGAACTGCATCATCCTCGGCTGGGTCAATCTCGCGATGGTGAAGATCCTCGGGCTGATCTTCGGTATCGGCAAATTCGAGGCGCTCCTCATCGTGCTGGGGCTGATCGGGCTGACGTCCGCGATCTCGACGCTGTCGGGACTGTGGGGCGTGCTCGTCACCGACATGGTGCAGTTCGTGATCAAGATGGGGATGGTGATCGTGCTGGCCGTGTTCGCGGTTCAGGCCGTCGGCGGCATGGACGCCATGAAAGAGAAACTCGTGTCGAGCGGGCGGGGCGAAGCCCTCAACCTGATCCCCGATCTGAATTCGGCGTGGATGCCGATGATCACGTTCCTCGTCTACATCTCGCTCAACTGGTGGGCGACGTGGTATCCCGGCGCCGAGCCGGGTGGGGGCGGGTACGTCGCGCAGCGCATGTTCAGCGCGAAGGACGAGCGCCATTCGATGCTGGCGACGCTCTGGTTCAACATCGCGCACTACGCGATTCGGCCCTGGCCGTGGATCCTGACGGCGCTGGCGTCGCTGATCCTCTTCCCGGGACTGGCGGACCCGGAGACCGGCTACATCCGCGTGCTGATCGACTATCTCCCGGCGTCGCTGCGCGGCCTGATGATCGCCGCGTTCGCCGCCGCGTACATGTCGACGATCGCGACCCAGCTCAACTGGGGCGCGAGCTATCTCGTCAACGATTTCTGGCGCCGCTTCGTGAAGCGCGATGCGTCAGATGAGTACTATGTCAGGGCTTCGCAGGTCGCGACCGTCCTGCTCACACTGATTTCCGCCGTCGTCACGTTCTTCATGGGCTCGATCGGCGGCGCGTGGAAGGTGCTGATCGTGACGGGCGCTGGAACGGGCGGCGTCTTGTTGCTGCGCTGGTACTGGTGGCGCATCAACGCCTGGAGCGAAGTGTCGGCGATGATCACGGCGTTCGTCGTATCGGTTGCCCTGCAGGTGGGTTTCGGGTTCGATACCGATCAACCGAAGCAATTCGCCCTGATCATGATCGCCACGGTGGCGATCACGACGATTGTCTGGCTGGCGGTCACCTATCTCACCGGGCCGGAGCCGCAGGAGAAGCTGGTGTCATTCTACAGACGGACGCGACCGTCGCGGAGCGGCTGGGCGCCGATTGCCGCGCTCGCACCCGAGGTGAAGGTCGCGGGCGGCGGCCTGTCGAACCTGCTCGACTGGATCGCCGGCTGCACGCTGGTCTACGGCGCGCTGTTCGGTGTCGGGAAGTTGCTGCTGGGTGCGACGACGACCGGTTTGCTGCTGCTCGCGCTGGCGGCGCTGGGCGGCTTTGTGATCTACCGCGACCTGTCGCGGCGCGGCTGGGCTACTGTGGTGGAGTGAGCGCGTCGTTGACGAGGTCGGCCACGCGCCGGCGTACCTGAAAGATCCTGGTGTTGGCGCGCGTAGGATTCACCCGGTTGGTCAGTAGAATAATGAAGAGGTCCCTGTCGGGGTCGAACCAGATGGACGTACCGGTGAAGCCGGTATGCCCGAATGCGTTCGGCCCCATCTGCGTTCCGGCGCTCGAGTTTTCGGAGGGCGTGTCCCAGCCGAGGGCGCGAGAGGAGCCGGGTGGAATGTTTTGGCGTTGCGTGAACATCTGAACAAGGGGCGGCGAAAGGCGGCGAAGGGCGGCGAAGGGCGGCGCATGTCCTCGGCGAGTGTCGAGCAACCACTGAGCAAACCTGGCCAGATCCGGGGCGGTGCTGAACAGTCCCGCGTGACCCGATACGCCGCCGAGCCGGCCGGCATTCTCATCATGCACCTCGCCCC
>QHUE01000201.1 GCA_003221825.1 Gemmatimonadota bacterium | reverse complement strand
CGCGGGTTTGGGACGTTCAAGATCCGCCAGCGGAAGACGCGCATGGCGCGTAACCCACGAACTGGTGATCCCGTCGAAGTGGCGGCGCGCCCAGTGCCTGTCTTCAAGCCCAGCAAGGAGTTGCGCGCGATGGTCGCCGACGCGAGCGCGAAGGTTACATCGTAAGTCGTCCTGCGACACTGTCATAGGCTAACTTGAACTTGGGCCCCGGCACGACGCCGGGGCCCAACTTCTTGCCCGGAGTGATGATGCGTCGTTTCACCGGCTGCCTCATGCTCGCGCTGCTTCTGGCGCTGCCACTCCGCGCGCAAACGGTTCGCTATGAAGTCTCCGTCGCACAAGGCGAGTTCCACGTCTCGGCGGACTTTCCGGCCGCGGGGAAGGACACACTCTTCGTCTCGCTCCCCGCCTGGAGTCCGGGCAACTACGAGATCCAGAACTACGCGCGCTACGTCCACGGGTTTGGCGCAAAGAACGCCAGCGGCCAGTCGTTGCGTTGGGACCGCGCCGACAAAGACACGTGGCGTGTCGTCACCGGTCGGACCGATCATGTAACCGTCGACTTCGACTACTCGCCCAACACAATCGACCTCTCCATCGCGCGCACGGCGCAAGACTTCGCGCAATTCCTCGGCACGAATTTGTTCATGTTCGAAGAGGGCCAGTACGCGCGTCCCGCAGAAGTGCGCTTTCGGCTGCCGGCGGGGTGGCAGGTGACAACGGCGCTCAAGGGTCCGGCGAACGGCGTCTATCGCGCCGGCGACTATCACGAGCTCGCCGATGCCATGACGTTCCTCGGGCGGTACAGTCTCGATTCATTGCAGGCCGACGGGAAATGGATTCGCATCGCGGTCTGGCCCGCCGCCGACTACACCGCCGCGGTCGCGCGCAATCTCCGCAACGGCATTGCGAAGATGGCGCCCGTCCAGAACCGGATCATGGGCGACGCGCCGTACGACGTTTACACCGTGTTCTTTAACGTCATCCACGGGCCGATCGACTTCGGCGGCGGGCTCGAGCACAGCTCCTCGCAGTACGACATCATGCCGGCGCTCGCCTTCGCCGATCCGTCCGGCACCCTCGGCGATTTCATGTATCCGCTGCTGTCGCACGAATTCTTCCATCTGTGGAACGTGAAGCGGATCCGGCCGGCGGAGATGTGGCCCTACGACTACCACGCCGAGCAGTACACCCCGCTGCTCTGGTGGTCCGAAGGAGTCACCGACTACTACGCGGATCTCACCAATCTGCGCTCGGGGTTATGGACTCCCGATCAATTTCTGGCGAACGCGCAGTCCAACCTCGATCAGGTCGAGCAGGCGCCTGAGCCCTGGAGCGCCCAGGATGGCAGCGAGGCGACGTGGATTCACGAGGTCTACGTCAACAGCTCGCAGCTCTATTATCCCAAGGGATCGCTGCTCGGCTTCCTGCTCGACATCTCGATCCGTGACGCGACCGATAACGCGCACAATCTCGATGAGGTGATGCGCGCGCTGTATACGCGCTCCTACCGCCAGAACAAAGGATTCTCGACCGCCGATCTCTTGAACGAGCTGCGCACGGCCGGCATGCCCGAGGTCGACACGTTCTATCGCCGCTACATCGACGGCCGCGACTCGCTGCCGTATGAGGCGGTATTCGCCAAAGCCGGGATCGTGTTCCACCGGCAGGTCGTCACCAGTCCGTTCCTCGGCGTCTCACCGGGTGCGACGGCAACCGGCGGCGTCCAGGTGCAGCAGGTGACCCCGAAGAGCTCAGCAGAGCTGGCCGGCGTCCAGCCGGGCGACGTGATTACCAACATCGGGGGCATTCCGGTGACGGGCGACCGCGATTGGGGCGGCGACTTCCGGACGCGCTATCGCGGCAAGGCGGGACAGCCGCTCACGATCACGGTGCAGCGGTCGGGACGCACGATGACGTTGAACACGACGGTGCAGGAGCGCACCAACTCGCGGATCAGCCTCGCGCGCGCCGCAAACCCGACACCGAAGCAGGCCAAGATCTGGCAGGGCCTGGCGTCGGGACTATAATCGGACTATGGGCGAGGTGTCGGTGCGGTTCTTCGCGCGGTATGCCGAACTGGCTGGCTGTACGTCGTCGGCGGTGAACGTAGAAACGCCGGCGACGGTCGCGGACGTGATCGCGCGCGTCCGCGAAGTGTTTCCGGGCACGCAGGCGCTGCCTCCTCGCCCGCTCGCCGCGCTGAACCAGCGTCAGGTGAAGCTCGAGGCGTCGGTCACAGACGGCGACGAGGTGGCGCTGCTGCCGCCGCTGTCGGGTGGATGATGATGCATCTCACGCGTCACCCGCTCGATGTCAACGACCTGCTCGCCACAGTCCAGAGCGCCGAGCGCGGGGGCACCTGCGTGTTTCTAGGCACCGTGCGGAACGACGGGGACGTCACCGGCATCGACTACTCCGCCTACGAGGCGATGGCGGTCGCCGAGATCGAACGTATTCTGAGCGACGCGCAGGCACAGTGGCCGGAGGCGCGCGTCATGCTCCAACACCGGCTCGGCGTCATTCCCGCCGGCGAGGCGAGCATCGCGATCGCGGCCGCCGCGCCGCATCGCGACGAAGCCTTTGCGTCGTGCCGCTACGTGATCGAGGAAGTGAAGCAGCGTTTGCCGATCTGGAAGAAGGAGCTGCGCGGCGACGGCAGCGCGAACTGGGTCGGAGCCGATGATCACCGATAGGCTCCAGCGACCGCTCGGCAGCCTGCGCGTCTCGGTCACCGATCGCTGCAATCTGCGGTGTCGTTACTGCATGCCCGAGCAGGAGTACGTCTGGCTCCCCAAGCAATCGATCCTGACGTTCGAAGAGATCGCCCGCCTGGTGGGCATTTTCACGTCACTGGGGGTCGGGAAGGTACGGCTAACGGGAGGCGAACCGCTGCTGCGCCACGACCTGGCGTCGCTGACCGCCATGCTGGCGCGCATCGCCGGCATCCGCGATCTGGCGATGACCACCAACGGGCTCCTGCTGGCCAGGCAGGCGGAGCCGCTGCGGCACGCTGGACTGGGGCGGATCACGGTGAGTCTCGACACGCTCCGCCCCACGCGCATGCAGGATCTGGCCCGCAGTGACCGGCATGCGGACGTCCTCGCCGGGATCGCGGCTGCTCGGGCCGCCGGCTTCCCGCTGAAGCTCAACACCGTGGTGATGCGGGGTGTGAACGAGGACGAGCTGGTCGACTTGATCGAATTTGGGCGGGCGCACGACGCCGAGGTCCGGTTCATCGAGTACATGGACGTCGGCGGCGCCACGGGGTGGTCGGCGGCGCAGGTGTTCTCGCAGCGGGAAATCCTCGAGGTCCTCTCGGCTCGGTATGGCCCCATCACTCCCGTGGCTACGGGCGATTCGAGCGCGCCGGCGGAACGTTTTCGCCTGCCGGACGGCGCGACATTCGGAATTGTTGCCTCGACAACCGCGCCCTTCTGCCGTTCCTGCGACCGCAGTCGGCTGACGGCTGACGGCACATGGCTGTTGTGCCTCTACGCGGAGCGGGGCATCGATCTTCGCGAGCCACTCCGGAGCGGTGCCAGTGACGCAGAATTGGCGGAGCTGATCGCATCCACGTGGCGCGGGCGGACCGATCGTGGCGCCGAAGAGCGGCTCGGTGTGGCGCAACGGGCGCCGCTGTATCAGGTCGATGGACTGCGAGCAGATCCGCATCGGGAGATGCACACGCGCGGGGGTTGACCAAGGGTTTTTCCTTGTGACCTGTGGCGCGCTGATCTCTTGCGGGTGAAGCCGCCTTCCGTAATGTCACGATGTGAAGCTCCGCCACGCTGCTACCTGTTGTTTGATTATCGTTACCGCCGCCGCGTGTACGCACACCGACGTCGTCGCTCCGACCAAGACCATGGCGCCCAGCTTTGCCGTCTACGTGCCCCCGCCGGGGGAAGGCGGCGTCGTCTGTACCGGCTATCTCAAGGGGCGCGCGTTCGGCGGTCCCGCGGGCTACATCGATTACGGCCACCTGTGCGAGACGTCCCTTGACATCGTCTCGCCACCGCTGCAGGCGGTCTACGAAGACGGGCATACCGGTCCGTACGACCTGACCGTCGCGTTCTCACGGCCCGTGGCTCACGTCGTCGTCATGCCGGTGGACATCTGGCACTGCGGCGCCGACCCCGGCTCCATCACCGCGTACGCGCCGTCGGGCGCGAGTGTGACGCTGCCCTTCACGGCGGATGAATCCGACTGTGGCGTGCGGCACGAGGAGCACAACGTCTACTACTTCGGCAGCGGCACGCTCCCCCAGTCCCTGGTGATCACGGGTCTTGATAGCGTGACCCGCGTGGTCATCCGACCGACCAGCGACATGTCCTGGGTGTCGAGCGTGTTCTATCCCGATCACGTGGTGACCAGCGAGGGTTTCATCGGCACGGTGTACCTGCTCTCGTTTCGCGAGCCGGTCACGACCGCCGATGTGACGATCTTCCGAGCCCAAGGACCCAATGCCGGAGGGTCGTTTACCAGTCGCCCGGGCGAGAATCGGCTGAGCCTCGGGGCGGGCGTGACGCCGGCCTCGCTGGCCCCCACGATTCAGTGGGAGATCGTCGACGACCCCACCGACGCGGTGACCACATTCGAGCCCAACGGCGTCACTCCGCCGTTTGGGAGCAACGTGGAGGCGTTGATTCCGCCGCAGGATGCGGGGCGATGGGCCGCCGTCCCGCATCCCGGGAGCTTGAATCAGAAGTCGCT
>QHUE01000027.1 GCA_003221825.1 Gemmatimonadota bacterium | reverse complement strand
AGAGGGAAAACCGATCGCCATGATCTTCGCCGAGAAGGGCGAGCGGGCGTTTCGGGAGATGGAACGCAAGGAAGTCGAGGCGGCGCTCGCGAATCTGCCGGCGGTGATTGCGCCAGGCGGCGGCTGGGCCGTGCAACCGGGCGCGCTCGAGAGCGCAAAACCCCGCGCGTACTTCGTTTATCTGAAGGCGCGCCCCGAAGTGGCAGCGGGCCGCGCCGAGCCCTCGGGAACCCGCCCCGTTTTAATGGGGGATGATCCAGTGGCGCGCATGCGGGAGCTGTACACCGCCCGCGATCCGCTCTACGCCAAAGCCGACGCCACGGTGCTGACTGAAGCTAAAAGTGCGGAAAATGTCGCCGCCGAGGTCGTAAAGCTTGCGCAGACGGGCGCCGGGTGGTAAAGATGCGAACCCTCTACGGGTTGAACTGAGGTTGATAGGTGCCTGATAACGAAGACTCTGTGAAAAAAAAGCGCGCCCCCCGGAAGAAACGGGTGGAGGCTGAGGTCGATGCTACCGACGCCGCTCCTGTAAAGGGCGGCGCACTCGTCATTGTCGAGTCCCCGACGAAGGCGAAGACGATCGGCAAGTACCTCGGCCGCGGTTACACGGTCAAGGCGACGATCGGCCATCTGCGCGACCTACCCAAGCGCGAGCTGGGCGTGGACGTCGAGAATAATTTCACGCCGACATACGTCACCATTAAGGAAAAGGCGAAGACCCTGGCCGAGATCAAGAAGGCGGCCAAGGCCGCCGACCGGGTGCTGCTCGCCACCGACCCTGACCGCGAAGGCGAGGCGATCGCCTGGCACGTCGCGTCGCAGCTCAACGGCAACGGGCGGGGGGACCGCAAGATCCGGCGCGTGTTGTTCCACGAGATCACCAAGGACGCCGTCGCGGAAGCGCTCGCGAATCCGCTCGACATCGATCAGCGCAAGGTCGACGCCCAGCAGGCCCGGCGCGTGCTCGACCGCCTGGTCGGCTACAAGGCCTCGCCGGTGCTGTGGAAGAGCATCAAGACCGGCCTCTCGGCGGGGCGGGTGCAGACGGTGGCGCTGCGATTGATCATCGAGCGCGAAGAGGAAATCCGGAAGTTCGTGCCGCAGGAGTACTGGACCGTCGCGGCCGACCTGGAGAAGGACGGCCAGGCCTTCCAGGCACGGCTCCAGAAGCTCGACGGCCACAAGCCCGAGATCAAAACCGAACAGGCGGCGAAGGACATCGTCGCCGAAGTCGCAAAGCTGCCGTTCGTGGTCACCGCCGTCTCGACCGGCGAGCGGCGCCGCAAGGCTCCAGCCCCGTTCACCACGAGCACGATGCAGCAGGAGGCCGCGAAACAGCTGGGCTTTTCGGCCGGCCGCACGATGCGCGCGGCCCAGAAGCTGTACGAGGGCGTAGAGTTGGGGGATCGAGGCTCGGTCGGCCTGATCACGTATATGCGCACGGACTCGGTTCGCGTATCGGACGCCGCCCTCAAACAGGCGCGCGAGTACATCAATGCCCAGTTCGACAAGCGCTATCTGCCCGAGGAGCCGAATGTCCATAAGGGCGGACGCGGGTCCCGGGTTCAGGATGCGCACGAGGCGATCCGGCCGACCGAGGTTGGGCTGACGCCCGACGACCTGAAGAAGTACCTGGAGCGCGACCTCTTTAAGCTCTACCAGCTCATCTGGCGGCGTTTCCTGGCCTCGCAAATGACGCCGGCGGTCTACGAGGCGACGAAGGTCGACTTCGAGCTGGCGAACGGACGCTTCCTGTTCCGGGCCACCGGCTCGCGGGTGGTGTTCGACGGCTATCACGCGCTGTACAGCGAAGCCCATGAGGCCGAGGACGCCAAGACGCTGGACAGCCTGGAGCCCATTCCGCCGCTCGCCGAGGGCGACCGCGTCACGCTCAAGCAAGTCGTGCCGAGCCAGCACTTTACCGAGCCGCCGCCGCGCTTCAGCGAGGCGAGCCTGGTGAAGGAGCTGGAGCGCCTGGGCATCGGGCGGCCCTCGACGTACGCCGCGATCATCTCGACGCTGCGCATGCGCTGGTATGCGACCGCCAAAGACCGGCGGTTCCAGCCGACGCCGCAGGGCGAGACGGTCTGGAAAGTGCTGAAGCGCTCGTTCCCCGAGGTGTTCGAAGTCGGGTTCACCGCGCAGATGGAGAACGAGCTGGACAAGGTCGAGGAGGGCGATCTCGACTGGCAGGCGGTGCTGGGCGACTTCTGGGGCCCGTTCAATCGCGCGCTGGAAGCGGTGGACATCAACAAGATCATCCACGAGGTCCACGACCTGTCGGGACTCGACACCGAGAAGTGCCCCAAGTGCGGCGCGCCACTCGAAGTGAAGAGCGGGCGCTTCGGGCCGTACATCGCGTGCTCGCGCTACGCATCGAAGGAGTGCGATTACTCGCGGTCGATCAAGAAGGACAAGGTGCCGGATCGTCCTTCCGACGAGATCTGCAAAGAGTGCGGCGCGCCGATGGTCATCAAGACCGGGCGCTTCGGCGAATTCCTGGCGTGCACGCGCTATCCCAAGTGCAAGTACACGCAGCCGGTACCGCTCGGCATCAAGTGCCCCAAGTGCGGCGTGGGTGACCTCGCCGAGCGCCGCACCAAGCGCGGGCGGACATTCTACGGTTGCCTGCGGTACCCGGATTGCGATTATTCCACCTGGAACAAACCGGTCGCCGTCCCCTGTCCCAGCTGCGGCTTCGTCGGGATGGAGGAGATCAAGTCCAAGTCGACGGGAGAAACGACGCGCAAGTGTCTCAAGTGCGGGCACGAAGTGAAATTGGAGGAAGCAGCCCCCGAAGCCGAAGAGGTGGCATCGTAGATGTAATCGGCGGGGGTCTCGCCGGCTGCGAGGCCGCCTGGGCGCTGGCCGAGCGCGGTGTTCACGTGACCCTGCACGAGATGCGTCCCGTGCGGATGACGCCGGCGCATCAAACCGATCGACTCGCCGAGCTGGTCTGCAGCAACACCTTCAAATCGGTCGAACCCACGCACGCACACGGCCTGCTGAAGGCCGAGATGCGCCTGCTCGGGAGCATCGTGCTGCAGGCCGCGGACGAAGCGCGGATCCCCGGCGGCAGCGCGCTAGCCGTGGATCGCGTCGTGTTCGCGTCGCGCGTGCAGGAGCGCGTGCTGGCGCATCCCAACATCGCGCTGGTGCGAGGAGAGGTCGGCGACCTGCCGTCGTCCGGTATCGTCGCGACCGGCCCGCTGACCTCAGACGCGCTGGCCGGCGCCATCGCCAGCCGGCTCGGCGTCGAGTCGCTGGCGTTCTACGATGCCATCGCGCCGATCGTCTCGGCGGACTCGCTCGACTATAGCCGGCTCTTCAAGGCGTCGCGCTACGGCAAGGGCGAGGGGGGGGGCGCCGACTACTGGAACGCGCCGTTCACTCGCGAAGAGTACGAGGCGTTCGTCGCGGCGCTGATTGCGGGCGAGCAATACGTGCCCGGTCATGAATTCGACCAGGTTCCGTACTTCGAGGGCTGCCTGCCGGTCGAAGAGATGGCGCAGCGGGGGATCGAGACGCTCCGGTTTGGTCCGATGAAGCCGATCGGTCTGCCCGGCGACTCGTATGCCGTGGTTCAGCTGAGGCAGGAAGACCGTGCCGGGCAGATGTGGAATCTCGTCGGCTTCCAGACGCGCCTGAAGACGGGCGCGCAGCAACGCATCTTCCGCACGATTCCGGGACTCGGGGCCGCGGAGTTTCTGCGTTTCGGCTCGATTCACCGCAACAGCTACCTGAATGCGCCGGCGGCGCTGACGCCGCATCTCTCCGCCAAAGACGATGCGCGGCTGCTCTTCGCGGGGCAGCTCACGGGGGTCGAGGGATACACGGAGTCGGCCGCAACGGGGATGCTCGCGGGGCTGAATCTCGCCCGGCTGCTCGCCGGCGAGGATCCGGTCCTGCCGCCGCCCACGACGATGCTCGGCGCGCTCTATCGGTACTTGCGCGAGACGGAGCCGGGCCGGTTCCAGCCGATGAATGCGAATTTCGGGCTGATGGAGCCGCTCGAACCGCCCGTCAGGGACAAGTTCAAGAAGAAGGAAGCGCTGGCGGAGCGGGCGCTGCGAGAGATGGGCGCATTTGTACAGCAACTGGGCGTCGCAACCCCCGCATGAACGAAATCGCCGAGTTCGTCACCTTCCTCTCCAAGGAGCGCAACGACTCGCCCCATACCGTCAAAGCGTACGAGCGCGACGTCGGTGCATTCGCGGCCTTCTGCCAGGACTACTACGGCGGGCCGTGGACGTGGGCGGGCGTGGACCGGCTGGCGGTGCGCGGGTTTCTTGCGGCCGAGCAGCGCCGCGGGCTGGCCAAGCGCTCGGTGGCGCGCGCGCTGTCGGCGCTGCGCACCTTCTACCGCTTCCTGAACGCGACGCGCGGGCTCGAGGTCAACCCCGCGCGGGCGGCGCGAACTCCCAAGCTCGACCGGACGTTACCGACCTACTTGACCCGAGCCGAAGTCGAACTGTTGTTTGCCGACGCCGAGGCGCGCGCGGCGGCCGGCGGATTTCGCGAAGCGCGCGATCTCGCGATGCTCGAGCTGTTCTATTCGACCGGCATGCGGCTCTCGGAGCTGGCGGGGCTGAACGATCCCGACGTCGATCTCGTGTCCGATCAGGTCAAGGTGCGCGGCAAGGGAAAGAAGGAGCGTATCGTTCCGGTCGGGTCGCACGCCACGGCGG